>JBILIX010000015.1:0-15192 GCA_044368835.1 Flavobacteriales bacterium
GCGTGACACAACGGAATGAGATCGGCTGTTTTTTTAGCGCCCATGATCCCCGCGAGAATAGCCGTTTGAAACACAGGGCCTTTTGGGAGGTGCAATTCGCGGTCGGTCAGCTTGTTTGCGATGTCCTCACCCAGGAATACATGCGCTCTAGCTTTAGCGATGCGTTGCGATGCATTTTTTGAAGACACATCCACCATGTTCGCCTGATGGTCGTTGGAGACGTGAGAAAATTCCGATTTCATAGAGCGAATTTAGGTGAAAGGTGCAAAGGACGAGGGGCGAGGTGGGTTACTAACAGCGGGAGTTGGAAATCCGGATGGATAGTGGTCGCTATCGGCGACGTTTAAAGTTCATATTTGTAAGGATAAATTGAAAACAATGAAGACAATTCGTTTCGCCATTATGGCATTAATGGCTTTTGCTATTACACAAGCACATTCACAATATGCATTGCAAACCGGTAAGATGCAGTTTAATGGAGGGATAGGGCTTTCCTCGTGGGGTTTGCCGATCTATGCCGGACTCGATTATGGGTTTGATAAGAATATTTCCTTTGGAGGAGAATTGTCGTTTCGATCTTTCAGTGAGCGCATATCTGGTGAGCGCTATAGTTCAAGCATCATCGGTATTTCCGGAAATGGAAATTACCATTTTGGTGAGATGCTCGGCATCGATGATTTATTCGACGTGTATGCCGGATTGAATCTTGGTTTTTATATCTGGAACACTTCAAGTAATTATCTCGGGTCTGGATCCACCGGATTGGGCATAGGAGCCCAGATTGGCGGTCGTTATTATTTCAAGAAGAACATGGCTGTGAATGTTGAGCTCGGCGGAGGTAACGCCTTCTCAGGTGGTAAGGTAGGTATCAGCATTTTGCTCAACAAAGATTAGGTCTTCACTGGAAGGGTAAGCCTTCCTTTCCTCCGCTTCGTCATGCCCGATCATTTTCATGCAGTATTGCGCATAGGTGTTAATGACCATAACAACCATCTCGCACCCAGTGCCAAGCTGCAAACGAAAGAAGAACTGCTTCACGCTCTAAATCACTCGAAAAACGCCTTTCGCCCCCAAACAAATAATCTGGCCTCGATTGTTCGTGGATTCAAGGCTGCTGTAACTACCGAAGCACGCCGAACCGGAGTTCCTTTCGAATGGGTATCGCGCTATCACGAGAGCCTCGTGCGCAACGCTGGGGACCTCCTCTTTGTGCGATCTTACATTCGAAGGAATGTGGAGAGTTGGAAGGGGTGATTTTGAATGAATGTGATGTTATTCAGACCCTTGGTATGGGGATAAATCGGTTTTCGCAATCCGCTTCAATGCCTTATTTTCGGCACACCAAACCAATTCTATGAAATTCAAGTTTTCAGCCTTTGTGCTGGCTCTTTTTATGGCGGTGCAATTCGATGCGCAGCAAAATCTATCCAATAACCTCATCTGGAGCGGGGGTGAATTTTCTGGTGAATTCGTAGGCGGGTTGAACAGCATGAACGATGGCCTACACTACACGGCCACCGAGCAAAGCGATGCCTTTGGTACGCGCATCGTGAAGTATAGCTATGCAACAGGCACAGAAGTGGGTGTGGTGGCAACGGCGCTCGATATTTTTGGTGATGCCACCAAGTCGTTTGACGGTTATGAGTTCAACAGCGATGAGCAATACCTGCTTATTGAAACAGAGTCCGAATCCGTATACCGATATAGTTTTTTTGCCAACTATTACCTCTATCACATTCCAACGAAAAAAACAATTCCGTTAACTGATTTTGCAAAGGGCAAGCAAATGCTGGCTGAGGTGTCGCCCGATGGAAAGCACGTGGCCTTCGTGCGCGCAAACAATTTGTTTGTGGTGGAGATAGCCAGCATGCTTGAAACACAGGTGACGCGTGATGGCGCAATGAACAAAGTTATCAATGGAGCTACCGACTGGGTGTATGAAGAGGAATTTGCTCTTGTGAAAGGGTTTGAATGGAGTCCTGTCGGCAATCGTATTGCTTATCTGCGTTTCGATGAGTCTGATGTGCGAGAATTTTCGATGGATATCTTCGGCGAGCTCTATCCGGAGCAGCAACGTTTTAAGTATCCGAAGGCAGGTGAAGCAAACAGTGTAGTCAGTCTTTTCGTGTATGACCTTTCGCTTGGCCAAAGTCGCAAGGTGGAAATGGGCTCCAACACCGATCAGTACATTCCGCGTATCGAGTGGTCCAAAAACAACGATCAGCTCTGTGCGATGCGCATGAACAGGCATCAAAACAAGCTAGAATTCTTGCTAACCGATTTGATGGCGAAAAGCCTCAACACGGTTCCCACCAAAGTAATTTACACGGAGCAGGCAGATACCTACATCGATGTTTCCGATGCTCTTACATTCTTAGCCGACGGCAGCTTCATCTGGCTGAGCGAGCGCGACGGATACAATCATCTGTATCTCTTTGATGCGGCGGGTGCAGTTAAAAAGCAAATAACCAAGGGGGCTTGGGATGTTATTGACTTTTATGGTATCGATGAAGCAACGCAAACGGCCTACTTCACCTCGAGCATGGTGAGTGCCATGGAGCAGCATGTGTATTCGGTAGGTTTCAAGAAACAGCCGGCAGCCCCGGTGCGCATGAGTTTACAGAAAGGAGACAACAGCGCTCAATTCAGCAAGGGCTTCAAGTATTACATCCTCATGCACAGTGATGCCAATACACCAACCGATTTCAGTTTGTATGATGCAAAGGGAAAGCTCATTCGTATGCTGAAAGACAATGCATCGTTGAAAGAGCGCATGGCAAAGTATAACCTCACCAAGAAGGAGTTTTTCACTTTTAAAAATAATGCTGGCATCGATTTGAATTGCTGGATAATGAAGCCAACCAACTTTGATTCATCTAAAAAATATCCGGTGCTGGTTGCTATCTATGGCGGACCGGGTAGCAATACGGTTAGCGACGCTTGGGGAGGCAGGGGCTATTTGTGGGAGCAGTTGCTTTGCCAACAAGGTTATATTGTTGTGAGCTGCGACCCGCGCGGCACCCAATACAGAGGTCGTGAATTCAAGCATAGCACCTACATGAATTTGGGTAAACTGGAAACCGAAGACTTTATCGATTTTGCCAAGTACTTGGGAGGGCAATCGTATGTCGATGCTTCGCGCATTGGCATTCAGGGATGGAGTTTTGGTGGATACATGACTTCTTTGTGCATGACCAAGGGCGCAGATTATTACAAAGCAGGAATTGCGGTAGCGCCCGTAACGAACTGGAAGTATTACGACAGTATTTACACCGAGCGATTCATGCGCACTCCTCAAGAGAACAGTGGTGGTTATGAAAACAATTCGCCTATCAATTTTGTAAAATCACTCAAGGGTAAATTTTTGCTGGTGCATGGCAGCGCCGATGATAATGTGCATTACCAAAACAGCATGGATATGATAACAGCCTTGGTTGCCGCCAACAAGCAGTTCGACATGTTCATTTACCCCAATAAGAACCACGGTATATCGGGCGGCAATACACGCCTGCATTTGTATACCCGCATGACTCAGTTTTTAACCGACAACCTTTAACCGACCTAACACTCTTTGGCCATTATGAGATTCCGTTTCTTGGCAGTGACAGTGCTTTTTGTATTTGCGTTAGAACAACACTCCGTTCATGCCCAATCGCCTGCGCAATTTGAAAAGTTTGGCGATAAGGCCGCTGCAGACCGCAATGCTTGGGACGAAGCGTTTGGCTATTACAAGCAGGCGTATGCGCTCGATAGCAGCTCACTCACCCTTCGAAGAAAATTGGCAGATGCTGCGCGTGAAGTGAAGTACTATCCCATGGCGTATCATCTCTATACTCAGAATTACTTGATTGATGAAGGCGTTTCGGACCCCAATGCGCTCTTTTACATGGCTTGGCTCGAGAAGACGATGGGCCGTTATGAGGATGCGCAGCGCAACTTTAAAAAGTTTATCAAGAAATATAAAGCCACTGCAGAGAAACGTTTGGTGGAGATTGCTACGCACGAGGTGAAGGCATCGCAATGGGCGCTGAATAACCAGGATAAGCAAGAGAAGCCCGATAGCTTATTGAAGGTAATGCTCGGACCTGATTGTTTCGATGTGAAGTGGAAGAAATCGAAATTGCCGGAGAATATTGTTGGCAGCACGAGTGAACTTGCTCCGTTGCAAGTTCAAACGAGTTTTTACTATTCAGAGTATGTGGATGGAAAATGGCGCATTCGCACGGCAGACGTGTTGTATGATAGTGTGCGCACAGAAGCAAATGCTCCTACGTTTCAAAACATACGCGATGTTCGCGGGTTGCCTGCTGCAGAAGGCTCACAAGCCAATTTTTCGCAAGTGGGCGATCGCGTGTATTTCAGTCAAGTGAACGAGTATTTCACCCAATTGATGACAGGAAGCTGGGACGAAGATTATATCGTAACAGCGTATGTGATGGATGCAGTGAACGATGAGGGAACGATTAATACGATGCCTCATGTTGCCATGATAGATGGTGTGGAGCATTTGTTTTTTGTTTCAAACCGTGCGGGTGGTGAAGGCGGATTGGATATTTGGTATTCGATCAATGAAAACGGTTGGAAGAAACCGAAGAATGCCGGTAAGCGCTTGAACAGTGAGGGTGACGAATTGACTCCTTTCTATCGTGACGGGCGCTTATTTTTTGCAAGTGATTGGCATAACGGATACGGAGGGTTCGACCTGTTTTATGCCAACAGGAAGGGTGAGTCGTTTGATAAGCCGGTGAATATGGGTAAAACCTACAATTCGACCTTTAATGAGCTTTCACCTTCGGTATCCGTATCGAAGCCCGATGGACGATGCAATGTCTACTTTGCCTCCAATAAGCCCGATAGTCTAGAGTATGAGTCGGCCTGTTGCAATGATTTGTACCTAGTGAGTGCCGTTATGGAAGTTGGCGAGAGCAAGGTCGACACCACTGCGACGGTGCTGAATCGGTTGATGAGTGAATTACCTGTTGTGTTGTATTTCCACAACGACGAGCCCAATCCGAAAACGCTCGATACAACCACTTCACTATCTTATCTTGACGCTTATAACTCCTACATAGCTCTGAAGGATGAGTACATCCGTGAAAACGGCAAAGGACTCGAGGGTGAAATGAAGGAAGACAAGGAGCAGATAACAAGTGATTTCTTTGAACTGAAGGTAGACAAGGGGGCAAACGACCTGAAGCGTTTTTCGCATGCATTGTTGGATGAACTTAACGCAGGCAGAAGTTTTCGTTTATATGTGCGAGGTTTCGCTAGTCCGCGCGCCAAGTCTGATTATAATTTGAATTTGACAAAACGACGCACTGCTAGTATGGTAAACTTCCTAAAGGCTGATAGCAGTGGTATTTTCCTTCCCTATCTGAATGACGAGGCACCCAATGGAGCTAAGTTGGAAGTGGTGTTGTTGCCTTTTGGCGAGGTGAAGTCCAGTCAAACCGTCAGCGATAATTTGGGTGATGAGCGCAATTCAATTTACAACAGAGCCGCCTGCATGGAGCGACGAATCGAGATTGAAGAAGTTGTAACCATCGTGCCAACCGTGCGCAAAGCGGTGCTGGAATTAAGCGAGCCATGCATTGACTTTGGCATCATACCCCGCACGGGAGGAGTTGAGCATGAGTTTCTATTGTGCAACAGCGGGAACGTTCCAATGGTTATTGATAGTGTAACGACCGAATGCGGCTGCACCACTCCAACGTTAGACAAAAACATTGTGCTCCCGGGCGAATTTGCTACGCTGGTGGTTGGATTTAATCCGCTATCGCGCCATGGCAAAGACATCAAAGAGGTGTATGTGCACATTGCCGGGGAGAAGCCGCGAGTGATCTTACTCGAGGCGGAAAGAAGGAAGTAAGCACTGTAAATGCGAAGGCGCAGCGTTTCGAGGTTAATAGTTCGAAACGCTGCGCCTATTTCTTTTTAGTTGGCTTAGTGTTGTATCGCTGCTTGCTGCACCATGACGGTGTTTCCAGCAGGAACAAGTATCACATGATGTGTTACGACATAAAGTTGAAATTCAATGAAAAGAGTGAATGCTTAAGAAGATTGTTATAAGTCGTAATTACTCCACACCTTCCCGTTTGTTAATCTCGTCGCGAATTTGGGAAGCCTTCTCGTATTCTTCGTTGGACAGTGCAATGTCGAGTTGGCGTTTCAGTTCGTCGATACTCGTATTTACATCGGGGGTCGCCTCTACCTGTTCGATGTCCATCTCCGGGTCATCGAGTTGCATGCCTGTATCTTCTTCACCGCTCACGCCGGCCGTTTCGATGATAAACTCGTAACAGTAAATAGGGCAGTTGAAGCGAACGGCAATGGCTACCGCATCGCTCGTGCGGGCGTCGATTTCAGCCGAGCGTCCGTTCATGGTAGCAATTAGCTTAGCGAAGAAAATACCTTCCACCAAGTTGTATATGAGCACCTCTTCAACTTCGATGTTGAAGGAATGCGACAGGCTGCGGAAAAGATCGTGGGTGAGCGGACGGCTCGGCGTCATTTTCTCAAGCTCAATGGCAATGGCTTGCGCTTCCACACCGCCAATGACAATGGGTAGACGGCGTATACCCTCTGTTTCAGCGAGTACCATGGTGTAGGCTCCACTGGTACTTCCACTGGGTTGGATATTGGCTATTTGAAGTTCAATTTTGTTCTTGTTCATAGAACAGAAATTCTGCGGGTGGTCTTGGTTTCGCTTTCTATCAGCGAATATAGTTGCAAGCTCTTAGCTTTACAACTGATGTTTTGCATTAGTGAGAAGCTTTAAATGCCTTGGCAGCTTCAATGATTTTAGGCAATATTTCAAATGCATCACCCACAATTCCGTAATCGGCTGCCTTGAAAAACGGAGCTTCCGGATCTTTGTTGATGACGACAATGGTCTTGCTACCGTTCACACCGGCCAAGTGCTGTATCGCTCCGCTAATACCTACAGCGATGTACAAGTTCGGACGAATGGTAACGCCGGTTTGTCCCACGTGTTCGTGGTGAGGGCGCCAGCCTATATCGGACACCGGGCGTGAGCACGCGGTGGTAGCTCCTAGGATTTTCGCTAGATCTTCGATAGGCCCCCAATGCTCAGGGCCTTTCATGCCGCGACCGGCACTTACTACGAGTTCTGCTTCAGGCAATGGAATTTCGCCGTCCTTGTTTTCGCTCTTAACTTCTTTTACAGTGATGCGTGAAGCTCCGGCATCGAAGGAGAAAGCTTCAACTGCAGCGGTTGCTCCTGTATTTTTTACACCCACTGAATTGGGCAGTACGGTAATGACTTTATTGCTAGTATGGATGGCTACTTCGGCAATGGCTTTTCCGCTGAACACGTTTTTTCGGACAACGAAGTCAGCACTTGGCAAAGCAGTGGCACCGGGTACAAGACCGGCGTCGAGGCGAGCTGCAACGCGTGGTGCAATCATTTTTCCGCCTATGTCGTGCGAGAAAATGATCACATGGGCGCCCGTTTGAGCAGCGGCCGAAAGCACGAGCTTGCTCATGATTTGGGAGTCGCTCGATGGAGCATTGGCAACCAATACTTTTGAAGCACCGGCATTACCCAATCCGCCGTCGCCGTTAATGGTTCCACAGGTAATGGCTATTGCATCAGTGCCGAGCATAGCTGCTACTTCGGCGCCATAGCCAACGGCTTCGAGGGCGCTTTTAGGGAATTTTCCGTTGTGGTTTTCTGCGTATATAAGTACTGACATAATCTTGAATTCTGTGCGTTGAACTTAGATGACTTTGGCTTCTTCATGAAGCAACTGAATGAGGCTGCCGGCGTTTTCTGCATCAATGTATTTGCAGCCGCTCTTAGCCGGTGGCAGCGAGTAATTCTTAACCGAAGTTGCCGCATCTGCCGCTGCCGCAGGAACTACTTCCAACGGCTTTGTGCGGGCAGCCATGATGCCGCGCATGTTGGGAATGCGTTGCTCGGCCATGCCTTTTGCAGCGCTCACCACAAAAGGAGTGTTCACGTCAATTACTTCTTCACCGCCTGCAACTTCACGCTCAATGGTGGCAACGTTGCCATTCATGTTGAGTTTCATTGCGAGGCTTACAAATGGTAAGTCGAGCAACTCGGCAACCATACCAGGTACTATAGATCCGTTGTAGTTGATGGTTTCCTTACCGCAGAAGATAATGTCGAAGCCTTTGCCGTTGGCATAGGCAGCTATCTGCTTGGCTACATACAATGAATCGCTTTCCGCAGCATCGATGCGCACGGCTTCGTCGGCACCAATGGCCAACGCCTTGCGAATGATGGGCTCATAGTCGGCGCCACCAACCGAAAGAATCGTGACGCTTCCGCCACCGGTCTCTTTCAACTCAAGGGCACGCACCAGGGCATACCATTCGTCGTAGGGGTTAACAATGTATTGTACACCGTTCTCATCGAACTTGCTTCCACCATCGGTAAAAGCAATTTTGGAAGTAGTGTCGGGGGCTTTGCTTATGCAGACAAGAATCTTCATGACTTGTGTAAAAATTCGGGACGCGAAAATAGGGTGTAGCCGTCATATTTGCGTCATGGATAGAAAGACTCTTGTAAACCATATTCGCCAGCGCAGGTCGTGCTTGTGCGTGGGGCTTGATACCGACCCCTCGAAAATCCCTGCGGGCTTGGATGTTTTAACCTTCAACAAAGCGATAATCGATGCCACCCGCGACTATTGCGTGGCCTACAAGCCTAATTTGGCTTTCTACGAAGTGCTGGGTTCGAAGGGGTGGGATATTCTAGCCGAAACGGTTGATTACATAGGAAAAGAGCACTTTACCATTGCCGACGCCAAGCGCGGCGACATTGGCAATACATCGGGCTATTATGCCACGACGTTTTTCGATACCTACGGCTTCGATAGCGTGACAGTAGCGCCCTACATGGGCAAGGATTCAGTGGAGCCTTTTCTTCAGCATGATGGCAAATGGGCCATTGTTCTGGCGCTTACTTCGAATGCCGGGGCGTTCGATTTTGAAACGCTTTCAGCGGAAGGGAAGCCTGTTTACACCCACGTTTTGGAAAAATGCTCTCAGTGGGGTACACCGGAAAACACGATGTATGTAGTAGGAGCTACACGCGCTGAATTGCTGGCTGAAATCCGTAAGTTGGTGCCCGATCATTTTCTGTTGGTGCCCGGAGTGGGTGCACAGGGCGGAAGTTTGGAGGATGTGATGCGACATGGCATGAACGACGACATTGGGTTGCTTATCAATGCATCGCGGAGCATTCTATACGCTTCATCAGGGCCTGATTTTGCGGAGGCAGCAGCAGCGGAGGCGCGCAGCATGCAGCAAGCTATGGCGCAGTTTATTTCTTAGAAACCTGAAGCTTTCCTTTCAGCCATTTACTTGCACTTTGCTCAGCCAAAAAGTGAATGCTATATGCTATTGCAATGCTCGCAGGAAGAGCGATTAGCAATGAAGCTTGCCACAACGGCATTTCATGCTTCCACATAAAGTATGGAATGATGAGGTTGATGCTGAGGTATTGGTGCGTGAGATAAAGCGGATAGGAAATTTTCCCGAAGAACAGCGTTACAGGATTGGCAATACGCTCGAGCTTTCCCGAGACGAACAGAAAGAACACACTGAAAAATAGAGCCAACACAACAAGGTATTCGGTCTGACTCATGTGTTTGCATGCCCTCCACGTATGCGGAAAAAGAGCCATTTGTGCAGCGAATGATATCGCAATTCCGGCGTAAAAAACGCGATTGTCGATCGTATGGTTGTATTTGCCATAGAACACTATGCCGGCAAAGAACAACGGGAAGTGATAGAGCAAAGGGACCTTCATGAAAATCTCTTTTACCCAGTAGGTAGTGTCGACTGTAAATGCTGCTGCGGTCAGGGCAATGCAAATTGTGGCTCCGATGACATGGATGCGCCCAAGTTGACGGAAGAAGAAAAGACATCCCATAAACACATAGAAAATCATCTCTACGATCATCGTCCAGTAAGGTCCTTCCAAATCAGGGATTCCAAGGTAATACTGAAACATGGTGAGGTTACCCAGCAGTGCAACGGCTGGTCGGTCGATGGGGTATTTCTGTGTGTAATGGAAATGGATGCTGATGATGGCAAACGAGAACAATACACCCATCCAATAGGCCGGGTAGAGGCGCGTGAAGCGATTGACAATGAATGTGCGCAGACTATCGGCCTTTTGAAGACTCATGAAGATGACAAATCCGCTTATGATGAAGAACAAATCGACACCCGTTGTCCCGAAGCGGAATATCTTTTCATAACCCTCGTGGTGCAAGGTGAAGTGAAAGAAAACCACCGCCAAAGCAGCTATGCCGCGAAGAGCGTCGAGTGGACGAAGCCGGGAAACGGAAGAGGTGGTTGCTGACATAGGTTCGAGTGCGCGCAAAACTACATCTTTGATTGCGTGCAATTACCTTTGCCGCATGAAAGCAATTTGGAGTCGACAGGCGCTGGCCGTTTTTCTTACCGCTGCGGTTTTTTACATGATCAATTTCGCGGTGAGTGAGGGTTTCAATGGCGGGGCCGACAGTATTACACACTATCAGATTTCGAAGTATTCGTGGGAGCATGATTATTTGCTGATCGATCAATGGGGCAAGCCTGTTTTTACGATTCTGTTTTCTCCCATAGCGCAACTTGGATTTAAGGCCGTGGTTCTGGCCAACATTGCGCTTGTTTTTCTGGGTGCGTTTTGGGCAATGGGCATTGCCTCGGATCTGCGAATGAAACGCCCCTGGTTGGTTGCGCTAGTCGTGTTGTGGTTGCCTGTGGTAGCGGGCAACAGTATTGCGGCACTCACCGAAATGATTTGCTCCCTGTTTTTGATTTATTACCTGCGCATGGCGCTGAAGGAGCGCTTCATACTGGGCGGCATTGTGTTGGGTTTTATGCCTTTCGCGCGCAGCGAGGGGTTTGTGATACTCGCGCTTGTATTGCTGTTTTATGCATTCACGGCCCGCTGGCGATACATGCCGTGGTTGCTGGTGGGGAGTTTGGTGTTCAATACGCTCGGATATTTCATTACCGATAAGGCGCTCTGGATTTTCCAGTCGAACCCATACGTGAACACCACATTTGACATGTATGGCCACGGCACGTTTTACCATTTCTTTCAGTACGCTGTGCCGCTATTCGGAATTGCATATGTACTCTGGCTTCTACAAACGGTGCGCGAAGTCCCAATGGCATTGCAGATTTGGAAAAGCCGCAATTGGTCTTTGCACGACCAGGTGTGGGTTTGGTTGATAGCCGGCTCTGCCTGGGGGTATTTCTTGGCGCATACGGTATTGTGGTGGCAGGGCATGTGGGCCTCCTTGGGGCTTGGTCGCGTCATGTTTGTAATTGCGGTGCCCATCGCGCTAATGTCGGTGAAGGGGTTAGAATGGCTGCTTGATCGGTTAACGGGTATGACGCAGCGAGCTGTCCTTGCTACCGTAATAGTGCTTGTTATCGCAGGCCCCTTTGTAGTTCGGATGTTTTCATTCCAAGAAATTATGATTTTCCCTGCGCTGGGTGAGGAGGAAAAGCAGAATGCACGCGCGGCAGAATACCTGCAAGCCAATTGCAACCCCAACGAAACCAAGTTTTTTACGGCACATCCCTACTTGAATTTACTACTCGATGTTGATCCTTTCAATACGGATAAAATCGAGAATCTGGATAGGGTTAGTAATGCAGTTCCCGGCGATGTTATCGTGTGGGACGGTCACTTCGGTCCAAACGAAATGAAACTGCCAAAGGACCAGCTGGAGGCAGATAGCTCCTTGAAACTGCTGCAGGTGATACAGCCCGAGACGCTGTTTTATACCCTGAATAACTACCTCTACGAAATACGCATTTACCGAAAGCAGTAGTTCAAGCAAAGGCTATTACGCTGAACCTATTACATTTGCCCGCCCAAAACCGCACCCCGATGAAAACCCTCTCTATTGTTATTCCAGCCTACAACGAAGGAAGAACTATTCACTTCATTTTAGATAAAGTGAAAGCCGTGAAGTTGATTGGAGGTCTGGAAAAGGAAGTCATCATAGTGAATGACTGCTCGAAGGACGATACAGAGGAGGCCATTAAGCGTTATCAGGCAGCCAATCCGGAAATGCCTATTCAGTATTTCAAGCACGAGGTGAACCAGGGAAAGGGCGCTGCTCTCCACACGGGTATTCGTATTGCTACCGGTGACATGGTGATCATTCAAGATGCCGACCTGGAGTATGATCCGGAGGAATACAACATCCTTGTGAAACCCATACTGGATGGCTTTGCGGATGTAGTTTACGGCAGCCGTTTTATGGGCGGACGTCCACACCGCATTCTGTTTTTCTGGCACACCATCGGGAATAAGTTCCTCACGTTTTTGAGCAATGCCATGACCAATTTGAACCTCACCGACATGGAAACCTGCTACAAGGTTTTCAAGCGTGAGACCATTCAAAGTTTACCGCTGCGCGAGAAGCGTTTCGGTTTCGAGCCGGAAGTCACGGCGCGCATATCACGCATACCTAAAATCCGCATATACGAGGTCGGTATTTCTTATTACGGCCGCACCTACGAAGAAGGCAAGAAGATCGGATGGAAAGATGGTTTCCGCGCGATTTACTGCATTGTGAAGTACAACCTGTTTAGGTGATAGGTAACAGGTGATAGGTTATAGGTAGACTTTGCATCACCTATCACCTATCACCTATCACCTGTTACTTATTACCTAATACCTATTACCTGTTACCTATTACCTATCGATTACGATCTCGCGTGTTTCAGCGAATAGAACGTCACGAACGCGTAGCCAAGGGCCAGCATGATGTGGAAGGGAAGCAGTCCGAAATCGCGTGAACGCGGAGCTGCGCCTCCATAACATCCGTAACTTTTTTCGATGGACGTTCCTTCTGCGTTCTTAATGGTAGTACCCGCAAGGCTTTGGTCGTCTTTGGCTAGAATATTATGAATGTCGCCTTTATTCATGAGCACGGTGTAAGGCTGATTAGCAGGCGATCCGTTGAACAGCTGGGTGGTAGGCGTAACTGTTACAACGGTGCTGTCGGCAGTGGCCAGCAACGACACTTCTGTAATGGATTCACTCTTGCTGAATGCAGTCGGAACGGAATACTCAGTTTCAAACGCCACGGCCGGACGAATCATTTGAGCTTCGTCGGCCTCTTTAACATCCTTGAGCAACTCAAGTTTAACAGGCTCATTGCTCACCCAATGCATCGTGCCGACGAAGAATGAGTTGTCGCTCGGAGTGGCAACTGAGTCAACAGGCAGATTGAGCGTGATAGGCTCGTTCGCATTCCAGTTGACAGTTTTTTTCCAGCCCGTAAGCTTTGATTCTATGACGCCGCTTCCGGAGGTGGCAGAGGTAACACGCAACGCATGACCGGGCTTGCCCGGCTTGTCATCGCCGCTGAAGTAGGTGAACCAAAACTCTTCACCGGAAGTGGCTGAGCTGGCTGCCGACAGTTGTGTCAACGGTTGCTCACGTCGGCCTGTCATGGTGAAGGCGTAGTAAATACCGAAACTGAAGTAAAGGAACAAGGTGAATTCCAGCAGTGTCAGGGGCGATACTTTGATAGCCCTGTATTTCTTGTCCTTCCACGTGCCCGATGTTTTGCCGCTGATGGCGAATTTCGGTGTGCGAACAAAGGACGATTTTTTACCCGTGAATCCTTCGATTACTGCAACGGCATTGTGCAGTGAAAGCCCCATGCTCACCGATAAAAACGTCGGATATTCCCAAAGGAAGCTGACCATCTTTTTGAAGAAGTTTTTTTCAGGGCGGGAAATCCAGTAGAAGAAGCCAAGGAAAAAGAAGCTGACCATGAATACCGTTGCGATTTTGAAGAGGATTTCCAAATCGCCGTAGGTGTTTTTAATAATCAGCATGGGCACACTCAGCAGAGAGGTTCCCAGAATACAGAGGAACACCACCGAGTTCATCAAGTGAAATGCTCCGTGCACCTTTTGACCGAAGGTGAGGTGTTTGGCATTCAAAACCTTCTTGAGGTTTTTCACAGTGCATTCTGCGGCGCCTTTCGTCCATCGGAATTGTTGCGCTTTCAACGCGTTCATTTCTGCGGGCAATTCGGATGGTGCGCCTATCATGGGCAAATACACGAACTCCCATCCACGCAGTTGGGCGCGGTAGCTTAGGTCGAGATCTTCGGTGATGGTATCGCTTTCCCAACCGCCTGCATCGTAAATGGTGGCTTTGCGCCATACGCCCGCTGTACCATTGAAGTTGATGAAGTGAGCGCCGTTGTTACGCCCCACTTGCTCCACCGTAAAGTGCGCATCGAGTCCAAATGCTTGCAAGCGGGTGAGCAGAGAGTATTCTTCGTTTAAGTGTTCCCATTTGGTTTGCACCACACCGATTTTGTCGCTGTGAAAGAAATGCGGAATGGTTTGCAATAGGAAGTCTTTGCGCGGAATAAAGTCGGCGTCGAAAATGGCTACAAACTCACCACGGCAGATGTCGAGACCATAGGCCAGAGCACCTGCTTTGTATCCTTCGCGCTTCGGGCGTTTTACGTGCTTGATATCGATGCCTAGCTTTTGCATTTCTGCAATTTTTTTCGCGGCTACATCGAAACTTTCATCGGTACTGTCGTCGAGCACTTGTATCTCCAGTTTGCCGGCAGGGTATTCAAATTGGCAAATAGCTTCAATGAGACGTTCAACCACGTAGAGCTCATTGAAAACAGGCAATTGCACAGTAACCACAGGCCACTGATCGTCGGCGAGCACGGGTTTACGCTTCTGAAATTGTCTGAATTTGGTGTATTTGATTGCCAAATTGAGTTGCACCAAGCTGTAGATGAAAAGGAACATCAGGAAACAGCCGTATAGGAAAATGGCAACAATTGAAAGATGGTATAACAAAGCGCGTGGTTTTGGTGATTTACAAGGCGGTAAAAATAGTGTGTTGAGGGCGTGAAGACATCATGTGCATTCAGAGATTTTCAGCGTGCTTTGAACAAGTTGCATCCATCACGAGATGCCCTTTGAGGCCTTGAACCGATTAATTTTGTGAGGTGAATAAATTGTCGGTTCTCCTTCTGCGCAGCTACATTGGTCCGTTCATAGTTACCTTCATGGTGGCCATGTTCATCTTTGAGATGCAGTTCATTTGGGTGTATCTCGACGAACTATTGGGCAAAGGGTTGGGCGGTTGGGTGATATTCAAGTTGCTCATTTTCGCTT
>JBILIX010000014.1:0-15192 GCA_044368835.1 Flavobacteriales bacterium
TATTATACTACTTCCGCATCTTCCAGTGTTGACACAGTAAGCTATTACTCGGGCTCACCTGAGTTAATTGCTGAGTATACCTTGCGCAGTCCTTCGCAATGGACCCTCGGAATATCCGCCATAGCGGGCAAGCTTGGCATGGTCAGTATGGATTGGACACAAAGCGATTTCCGTCAAATCACCATGGAAGGAACCGACGAAAACACCTACGATTACAAGGCCGAAAACGCTCTCTTCGACACACTTTTCCGTCGTACAAACCAACTTCGAGTAGGTTTGGAAGCACGCATTCACAGCTCCTACTATGCTCGCCTTGGCTATAACGTGCAACAGAGTCCACTGAGCGATGAATCGAACAGTATTCATTCCGCGATAGCGGGCTGGACGGCAGGCATCGGCTACCGCGACGACCATCTATTTGCTGATCTGGCCTTGTCGAGCAGGATTACGAAAAACAGCTATTACCTGTATGATCCGGCTCTGGTAAATGCAGCAACGGTAAACGATAAGTTGGTACGCGCGCTGCTATCCGTTGGCGTGCGTTTCTGAGTGTGCCTCACCCAAATACCTGCGCACGGCATAATGGCCGAGGTAGATAAGCGGCGTAAGCAATATCGCGATGATCAATTTCAGCACATAGTTCGTTGGTGCAATTTCCCAAAACGCCGACATAGGCAACGTGCCGGGAAGTATAAAGCCGATGTAAATAACAATGTAGGAGTCGATGAGCTGCGACACCACTGTGCTTCCTGTACTGCGAAGCCAGATATGCTTATTGCCCGTCTTCTGTTTTATCCAGGCAAACAAGGTGGCATCGAGCAATTGCGAAAACATGAAAGCACATACACTGCCCACAATGACCCATTGACTTTGACCAAACACTTTGGTAAACTCAAAGTCATTGGCTGTGTTAGGTGAAATGGCCGTATTAGCAGGAATAGCCAACGCCACAGTCACCATGATAAAACAGTAACTGATGAGAGCGGCCGTAATCCATGAAAGTCTGCGGATGGCCTTTTTGCCATAGAATTCATTGATGAGGTCGGTGCATATAAAAACGAGCGGCCAAGGAAGCACTCCCACGACCGTTACAAAAGGACCGAATTCGGATCCGAAAAACGAGAAGGTGATTGGCACATCAATGAGCTTGTTGCTGATAAGCTCCGCAGTAACCGCATTGGTAATGAAAAAGCCTGCTAGAAAAACAAACAGCCATTCCCGTCGGCTGCTCGCTTGCGTTATCGGGGAAGCGCTCATGGGATGTAAACCTTAAAAGGGTACAGTATGTTCATGCTCATTGAGCCTATGTGTACATGGTAAATTCCCTTTGCCCAAGACGTTGTATCAATTGTAAACTGGTACTCGCAATCAGCTGAATAAACGGTGCGTCCTGAATTATCCATAATTGCCACTGTACCTAAAGCATCCAAACCGTAACCGTGAAGTTTGCCGGAAGAAGTGTAGATCTTAATCCCATCGGAAACGAACTCAGGATGCAACAGCGGTGAGTTGGGAACAGCCCATGTGTATTGCCCACTGAGCAAGTTCCCAATCTTGATGCGCCCTTGCCAGTTGTCGATACCAGGAGTGGTAATCAACTCGTAGTCGGAAAACAAACTCCACGGCTGAGCCGGATTGCTGCGATGCAATAGCACAATGCTGTCTTCATTGTATCCGAACGTTTCGAGGTATTCAAAAAACAATGGATCGAAATACCGCGACTGAGTTGAGTCGCCGTAGTATCGAATGGTTGCTGCCAAGGTTCCGGTATCACCGCTGCGAAACACGTTCCACCAGCGATCGGGCGAAATATAATAATTGCCCTGTACCAGCGACTCATCGGCCTGCGCCCAATGATTTTCTACTCGCACAAAAACAGTATCACCCTCGGGCAAGTCAGACACCACGATATCCATTTCCGCATAATCACAGTCGTTGGGGCCGCCGCCGTCTATCATGCGCTCCTCAGCCAACACAGCGAGGGCCAGCCGATCAGCGGCATCTATGCAGGCATGCATCGGCTCAAACCCATTCGGCAATTGCACCGTCTCAAAACTGTTTGCTCCATCTGCAATTACTTGAACGGTAGCTCGATTTAGTTCAGCATCGAAAAACGTCACTTCCAGAGGCACTTCCTGCATCAGCAAGCCATTGTAGTGGCTGAATTGCTTGACATGCACATCCCACATATCGGCGCCTGCGTTGGTAAAGGATTGAATCCGAAACTCAGGAAACCCCGGGGCAAACACCCACTGATCGAAGAAATAAGTGAGGTTCGCCTCGGTGTAGTTCTGAAAAAAGTCGCGCATATCGGCACTGCTTGCGTGTTGAAATGCACGTTGGTCCATCCATGCCCTGCATGCTTCGAAGAAATCATCATCTCCCATATAGCTGCGCAAGGTGCGAGCAATATCAGCACCCTTGTTATATACATGGTCGCCATAGGTGATCGTGAGCGGCACGCCCGATACGGCATATCGCCCACCGTCGTTGCGGTGGGCATTCAGCAATACATCCTTGTGGTTATCGCGCACAGCTTCGGTGTAGGCCTGGCTTCCATAAAGAGCTTCGGTAAAAACCATTTCACAGAAACTAGCCCATCCTTCATTGAGCCACATGTCGCCCGCCGTTTCACACGTTACCAAATCGCCCCACCAATGATGCGAAAGCTCATGCGCCATGAGTGTTTC
Organism: Flavobacteriales bacterium; assembly: GCA_044368835.1. Lineage (GTDB taxonomy): Bacteria > Bacteroidota > Bacteroidia > Flavobacteriales_D > Sanyastnellaceae > JAIBBG01. The sequence continues at coordinate 2,691 of JBILIX010000014.1, forward strand.
GTAGGCAGTCGTGCCATCGAGCGTTGAACGTGGGTATGCTATGTTGGTGGCGTGCTCCATCGCGCCTGCATTGAAAGGCACTGCGCTGAAACCCACCTTAGACCAGCGATACGGGCCAAATCGATTCTCGAACGATGCCATGGCCTCATCGAGATGGGTGAAGCTGTTCTTCATATTGGTGGTATCAGCCGGAGTAGCAATCAGCCACATCGGAATTTGATTTCCATCGATACTTGTATAGCTCAATTCGGCATGCGCATAAGAAGCCACAGCGATGCCGGCCAAATAAGTCGGTATAGTTTCCTCCAACCGCCAATGCGTAAGCAGTGAATCCTGACCAATTATCTCCACTCCTTGCCGAATACCACTGCAGTAGGCCTTCTTAATTTCGGTGGTTAGCACATGAAACGAGTAGGTGCTTCTTTCCACGAAGTTGTCGAAGCACGGAAACCACACTCTTCCGAAATTGTGAGGAACGGCGTCGAAGCCGACACCCAAATTATAGGCGTAGCCGGAAGAGAAGTAAAAGCCGCCCCACGATGCATCTTGTGCCGGCTGACCATGGTAGGCCACCCAAACCTGCAGCGAATCGCCCGTCTGCAGCGGAACATTGGGTTGAATCCAAAGCGACTCACCACCCTGTGCAAACGAAAGGCTTCCAGCTGTGGTGTACACACTGTCGACCTGCAAGGCTTTCAAATCCAGGTGTATCGACGACACATCATCCATCAAACTGACCATATCAACCCGGCAAACGGCACTGATTTGCGCGGAAGCCATGGCCCGCAGATCGATTGTAATATCATAATGCAATACATCAAGTGTATCGCTCCGCATATTGGCCGGATCAGAGGCGCCTCCCCCACCGCGCATGGACACAAAACGCTTGGTCGATTGGCAAGAATGGCGCTGGGCATGCAATAAACCAACTTGAAAAAACAACAAGATCAGAATGAACCTCATGCATCAAAAGTAATGCATTGAATCACTAATCTTTGAGTAGGGTATGCAACGTTTTTCTTGTCTTCGTAGTCATTATAACTACACTACTCAGCCGATGTATGAAACCCAGCAGTGAGCTATTTGATTTGATTCGCACACTAACCAAAAGTGAAAAGCGATTTTTTAAGTTACAAAGTTCGCTTCAAAGCGGCGACAAAAACTACGTCCGACTCTTCGACCTCGTTGAAAAAATGGATGAGTATGACGAGGATATCGTAAAAAAAACCTTTGCAGGCGAGAAGTTCATCAAGCACTTGCCTTCTGAAAAGAACCACCTCTACAAGCTTATTTTGAAATCGCTGAGAAGCTATTACAGCGAAACTTCGATAGCTAGCGCGCTGAAGCAAGACATTAAAAACATCGAGATACTTTACAACAAAGGACTATTCGATGAATGCACCAAGTTCATTGAACGGGCCAAGAAGATTGCCGTGCGTTATGAGAAGTTCTACTACCTGTTTGAGCTGATTTCGTGGGAAAAAACGCTGCTTGAAGAATCGTTTGAAAACGGTCAGTTTGGCAACCTTGACACCTTGATTCTGGAGGAGCAGCATGTTCTTGATAAGCTTCAGAACCTTACTGCCTATCACGTGCTCTATTCAAAAATCAACTACGTTTTTCGCAGCGGAGGCTATAGCCGAACAGAAGAGAACACACGCATCATCAATGAAATAGTGGAGCACCCGCTCATCAAAGGAAAGAATACAGCCCTTTCGGAGCGTGCCGCCACTATCTGTTACTACACCCAAGGGTTTTGCAACATTGCCAAAGGTGAAACCCAGGTAGCTTTGGAGAAGTATCGAAAGGTAAAAGACATTCTCGACAGCCATACCGATTTGCGCACCGATTTAGCGAAACGTTATATCCGCACGCTTTCTCAAATGGTGCAGTGTCTGCTCGAAACCCGTCAATTCAGTGAGGCCGACAGCTGCATTCATGAGCTCGAGCAACTCCACGAACTGGAGGGATTTGACACACCGGATGCGCATGCACGCATTCGAACGGAAGTGATTCTCAGCAATCTGCAGAAATACATTTTCTCGGGCCGTTTCAATGAAGGAGTGGCAGCCATGACAGCCGAAATGGAGTCCGTAAAGGCCAATGAAGCTTCACTGCACAAAGAAATTGTGCTTCGGATGTATTACTACATGGCCTATCTTCATTTTGGGGCCGGCCAGCACAGCAAGGCGCTACAATGGCTCAACCGAGTTATCAATGACAATGAAAATGATTTGCGCCAAGACCTTTATGGCTATGCACGTCTTTTCAACATCGTAGTGCATTATGAGCTTGGCAATAGCGATTTATTGGAATACACCCTTAAATCAACCGGCCGCTACCTTCAAAAAAGAATGCGCGATTTCGAAGTGGAGAAGCTCATTCTCGAACAGTTCAAGAAGTTGATTCGGGCTCGAACTTCAATTGAAAAGCGAGAGCAATTGATTGGCTTCAAAAAAGAACTGGAAGCGCTTATGTCAGTGGAAGATTCCAAAGCATTGATGCGGTACTTCGATTTCAACGCTTGGATTGGCAGCAAACTGGAGCAAGCCACTTTTGAAGAAGTCATTTATCGACAATAAAAAAAGCCCCGCAATGCGGGGCTTTTTCTATATAAAAAGCTTTTTATTTCAATGCATTCGCAAGCTCCTCATCCATGCGAGCCTGTTCTTCCATGGCCAACTCGGCATCAACGAGAATACGACCGCTGTGCTCATCCACCATCACGCGCTTGCGGCTAGCCACATCCAATTGCTTCTGAGGAGGCAGTTGAATGAATGAGCCGGCAGAAGCCTCGCGTTCGATTGGCACCACTGCCATACCGTTGGGTGCTCCCGAGCGGATACGCTCGTAGGCATTCATCAGGCGCTCCTCAACAAGCTTCTTGGCTTCTTCGCTCTTCTTGCGAAGTATTTTCTCTTCCTTCTCGGTCGATGCAACGATATCAGCCAACTCTGCTTGCTTCAGCTTCAGGTCATTCTTGCGCTCTTGCAATTTACCCTCGGTAGTAACAAGCAATTCCTGCTTGGTGCTCAAGCTCATTTCAAATTCCTTGATGCGCTTGTTGTGCAGCTGAATTTCCAACTCCTGAAACTCGATTTCCTTGTTTAGGGAATCGTACTCACGGTTGTTCTTCACATTGTTGAGCTGCTCTTTGTATTTCACGATAAGCGCCTCAGAATTTTTGATTCCATTCTTCTTACCGATGATTTCCTCTGAAAGGTTTTTTACATCCCCTGTGAGGTTACCCAAACGAGCTTCCAATCCAGCAACATCATCTTCGAGATCCTCTACCTCCAATGGCAACTCACCGCGCATTGCGTGAATCTTATCGATACGTGAGTCAATCAATTGGATGGCATACAACGCGCGCAATTTTGCTTCAACGCTGATACCTTTTTTGTCGTCGCTTTCAGCGAAAGCCAAACGGGGTGCTGTTTTAGAACTCATATCTTCCTCTTCGCTTTTTATAGATTTCTCTTTTGGTTTTTCAATTATCGCTATTGGTGCAAACTTGATTCCCGGCTTGCCATCGGGCGCAGGCGGTACATAAATAGGGTTCGCTACGGGCTTGGTCGGTGCATCAGGCGAAGGCATAGGCACCCTGGGGCGCAGCGGACGATTCGAGTCGAGATTGATTCCCGGAAAATCGGGCTTAAACAAATCCTCTTTGCCTTTGCTCGCCTTTGCTGCTGCTTTGGCTAATGCAGGCTTTGCCGGTGCAGGAGCAGCCGGCGCCTTTGGAGCTGAAGCTTCTTTAACCACAGGCTTTTTAGGCTCAGGGCTCTTCACAACTGCAGGCTTTTCAGCTTTTTTCGCAACGGGCTTTTCAACCTTTTTTGAAATCGGCTTCACTTCCTTTTTCGCAACGGGCTTGGCTTGCTTTTTTTCGACCTTCTTGGCTACAGGCTTCGCAGCCTTTTTAGCAGCAGGCTTGGCTACTTTCTTCGCCACAGGTTTAACAACCTTCTTGGCTACCGGTTTTGGAGCTGGCTTCTTCGCTACAGCTTTCTTCAAAGGCTTGGCTACCGGTTTCTTAGCAGCCGGTTTGGAAGGTTTTGTAATCTTTTTGGGCGCTGCTTTTACAGCGGCCTTGTTCTTAACAACCGGTTTAACGGGCTTCTTCGCTGCGATCGGTTTGGCAGCCTTCTTTACTGGCTTTGCCGCACTTTTCGATTTGACCGCAGACTTCACCACCTTGCCGGACTTAGCCGGCTTCACCGTCGTCTTAGCCTTAGCAACAGGAGCCTTCGCCGCCTTTTTCGCGGGAGCTTTCTTTGCCGGTGCCTTTACTGGTTTTTTCGCCATTGTGGTTACAAATAAAAAACAGGGTTGGTTTCAATCGCTGTTAAATGGGACGCGAAAGTAGGGAATTTTCGCTTAAACCAATCACCCAACAACTCAATTGTAAACTGTTCGCTTTCAAAATGTCCGATATCAGCAATCACGATTCGATTGTCGGCGTCAAAAAACTGGTGATACCTGAAATCGGCCGTCACGAATACATCCGCTCCCGCCGCAATGGCATCAGGTAGTAAAAAGCTTCCACTTCCTCCACACACGGCTATGCGCCTCACATGCGAACCGATCAGTTTGGTATGACGCACCATTGCTACATTCATATTAGCCTTGATTCGCTTCAGAAACTCGCCTGTCTCCATGGGTTCTGCCAACTCACCGACCATGCCGCTTCCTACCTCCTGGTGGGTGTTTTGAAGTGCAATCCACTGGTGCGCAACCTCTTCATAGGGGTGTGCCTTCACCATTGCTGCATGCACACGGGTTTTCAGCCACTTAGGAACCAAGAAACTCAGGTTAAACTCCGTTACGGTGTGCCGATCTCCTATTTCCCCCAAGGTTGGGTTAGCTCCATCCAACGGCCTGAACGTGCCATCGCCCGTGGATGCAAAGCTGCACTCATCGTAGTTGCCGATATGCCCCCCTCCTGCATCAAAAACAGCACTCCGAATAGCCTCTGCATGCACGACCGGAACGAATACTTCAAGCTTCAAAAGCTCATCTGCCTTCGGCGACAGCACACGTAAATTACTCAGTCCCAACTTTTCAGCAATCTTCATATTCACCCCGTGCTGCACATTGTCGAGGTTGGTATGGATTGCGTAAATAGCGATGTCGTTGCGAATGGCCATCATGACAGTCCGCTCTATGTAATTCTTCCCTGTAATGCGTTTCAATCCACTGAAAATAATGGGATGGTGCGCCACAACCAGATTACAGCCCTTTGCCAATGCCTCATCGATTATGGCTTCTGTACTATCCAGGCAAAACAACACACCTGTTATGGCTTGTCCCGGGTCGCCCACCAATAAACCGCTGTTATCGTAGCTCTCCTGCAGGCCGGGGGGGGCAAGTTCTTCCAATGCGGAAATAATTTCTTTTAAAAGCATGGCGGCAAATTACACAATGCGCTAAAGAAAGTGCAAATAGTTAATTTATTCATTGCAAATAAGATACACACTCTTACTTCAAGTCATGTATCTTCGCCCCGATGTATAGGGGGAGAAAATGGTTGAAGCCGGTGGGCATGTTATACGCAGCAATTCTGCGCTTGCGCCATGCCCTCTACAACACGGGATTCATCAAATCTGAATCCGGGAGGCTACCCACTATCGTCATTGGTAACCTAGCCTTAGGAGGCACGGGTAAAACCCCTCATTCTGAGTACATACTGCGCCAGTTGCGCCAATGGTGCAAGCCGGCCTTGCTATCGAGAGGGTATGGCAGAACCACAAAAGGCTTCATATGGGCCAACCGCATAAAGGCAACCGCCGCTATCATTGGCGACGAACCCATGCAAGTTCTGCTGAAGTTTCCGGATTTGGATGTGGCCGTATGCGAAAACCGCTTACGTGGAGTAGAATACCTGAAAAACCTCACCAACAGCAATGTCGTGGTGCTCGACGATGCCTTTCAGCACCGCAAACTGCAGGGCGATTTAAACATCCTGCTCACCTGCTACGACCGCCCCTACTGGAGCGACAGCTTATTGCCAAGTGGCTCCCTGCGCGATATCAAACAGTCTGCGCGCCGAGCCGATGTAATCATTGTGACCAAATGTCCAATTTCGCTATCACGCGAAGAACAGGCGGCGGCCATCAAATCGATACGACCTAAAAACAACCAGCATGTTTTCTTCACTCGCCTCGCATACGGCGAAGCATACCCGCTCAATGGAGCACCGGCCGCTCTGCAACCGGGCAACAAGGTGGTGGGTATGGCAGGTTTGGCCGACAATGAGGTTTTCAGTGCATTTCTGGGGAGTCGATACAACTTGGCTCATTTCGAATCCTTTGCAGATCATCACACTTTTTCACTAAAGGAGGTCGAGCAGTTGTGGTCTAAATACGGTACTTTCGCCCAAGCGATTGTGACCACCGAGAAAGATGCCGTTCGCTTGAGAAATATGCCGGGAATAGAGGGAATTCCGATTTTTGTTATCCCCATCACCGTGGTATTCCTCAACAACGAGTCTGCTTTCCTCCAGTTGCTTCGCTCGACTTGATTTATCAAACGCATGCAACATTTCATTACTTCATTCTTACCGCGACTTGCTTTCGCCGCTGTTCTATCGGTTGTTGCAATTGGATGCAGCACTGGTCCGAAGGGTTCTATCCAGGGCAACATTGAGGGAGCTCAGGGCAAAACCATTTTCCTGGAGCGCTTTGTAAACAACCGCATGGTGTTTACAGATTCTGCCGTGATAGGCAGTGATGGTAGTTTCTTGTTGGTGCCATCAAAACCCTTGGAGTTGAATTACTACCGGGTCGTTATCGATAAAGAAAACTCGCTGGCACTCATCACAGACAGCACAGAGTCAGCAAATGTGAAGGCTACGTTGGGCGATTTTACCCAATCGGCCTCGATATGCGGATCTGAGCGTTCGGAGGAATTGCACGAACTGGAAAACAAATGCGCCCCATTCGATCAAAAAGAACTTGAAGCCCGACAGCGTATTACTCAACCCGATGTGAGTATGGAAGAAAAGCAGATGCTCAACCAGAGCATGGCAGAAAACCGACGTGAAATGGTGAAGTGCATCAAAGACTGGTTGGTTACGCACGAATCATCGCCGGCGGCGCTCATAGCCATACAGCGCCTCGACCCCCGCACGGAAATGGCCACGTTCAACAAAATTTTCGCGAACCTCAACGAAAGCTTCGGCCATACACTGCTGTATAAAGCCATGAAGCAGGAGCTTTCCAAGTTGAGCAACCCCGGAAAGCAGCAGGCCGCAGAAACGAACTCGGCCATTGCAGTGGGACAGCCTGCCCCGGAAATTGCCCTCAACGACCCACAAGGAAAGCTGCGCAAGCTCAGCGACTTGAAGGGAAAGACCGTGCTCCTCGACTTCTGGGCAAGCTGGTGCGGACCGTGCAGAAGGGAAAACCCAAATGTGGTTGCAGCCTATAACAAGTATAATAAAGACGGTTTTGAAGTATTTTCGGTGTCGCTCGATAGAGCGAAAGAACCTTGGCTAGAAGCCATCAAGCAAGATGGATTGCTTTGGCCAAACCATGTAAGCGATTTGAAATGGTGGGAATGCGAGGCAGCCAAAACATACAACGTGCATTCAATCCCGTTTACTGTGCTGATAGACAAGGAAGGAAAGATACTCGGCCACAATTTGCGTGGCGCTATGCTTGAGGACAAGCTCAAAGCGATTTATGGCCGCTAGCCGGCCCGTATTTGTAACAGTTGATAGGTAACAGCGTCTCGAAAGGGGCGCTGTTGCTTTTTTCGAAAGGATTACAGGATTGTAGGATGATAGTGAGGCCGGTTTTTTGTCATGAGCTGTGGAATTCAATTAGCCTGCATAGCTCAAGGCTGAATCCATAGGCTGGATAACACCGCAGATAAACAATACGAATTTGTAATAAGCCGCAGTCACAAACGTCACAAATGATATACTCGCTCCTCGAACGAGTTCCAATATCTTATTTTCGCAGTTACCAAAATCCATTTATGAGAAACATTCTTGTTGCCATTTTCCTCAACACCGCTGTTCTGGCAACAGCCCAAACCAATCCCTACTTCCAGCAACAAGTAGACTACACCATAGAGGTAAGTCTCAACGACACGGAACATTCGTTGAAGGGATTTGAGTCGTTCACCTATAAGAACAATAGCTCGCAAACGCTCGATAAGCTCTTCATCCACTTGTGGCCTAACGCTTACAAAAACGCGAAGACAGCGATGTCGAAGCAGAAATTCCGCCAAGGTGACTTCTTCATGCTCTGGGCGAAGCCAACTGCTAAAGGTTACATCGACTCACTCGACTTCAAGGTAAACAATACGCCTGCTAAGTGGGATTTCTTCGAAGGCCAGGAAGACATCGCTGTGCTCACCCTTCCGCAACCGCTGGCTCCGGGTGCATCCATAACTGTAAGCACACCGTTCTTCGTGAAGCTGCCCAGCGGATCCATTTCACGTTTAGGTCACATCGAACAGAGCTACCAAATCACGCAATGGTACCCGAAGCCGGCAGTGTATGATAATAAAGGATGGCACCCCATACCCTACCTCACGCAAGGGGAATTCTACAGCGAGTTCGGCAGCTTCGATGTAAAGATTACACTGCCGGATAATTACACCGTGGGCGCAACCGGCAATCTGCAGACGCAATCGGAAATCGAGCGCATGAATAGACTTGCCAACGAAGTAAACTCCGACAATTCGATGGACTTTCCTCCTTCCTCTCCGAACCTGAAAACATTGCACTACATCCAAAGCAACGTGCACGACTTCGGTTGGTTTGCCGACAAACGCTGGATGGTGCGCAAGGGCGAAGTAGAGTTGCCGGCAAGCAAGAGAAAGGTTACCACATGGGCCCTTTTTACCCAAGCTGAAAAGGCTATTTGGGAAGAAGAGGGTATCCGCTCCATCAACGACGGACTCTATTACTACTCGCTCTGGTCGGGCGATTATCCGTATGATGTATGCACCGCGGTCGACGGCACCATCAGTGCAGGCGGTGGCATGGAGTATCCGAACGTTACAGTAATTGGGAGCTCAGGCAATGCCTCACAGTTGCGCACGGTAATCATACACGAGGTAGGTCACAATTGGTTCTACGGCATTTTGGGTAGCAACGAACGCGACAACGCTTGGATGGATGAAGGGATCAACTCGTTCTTCGAAACCCGCACACTCATGGCCACGCGTAAAGACAGCACCATGGAAGTGGGCCTTCAATTGGGGCAATTGAACATCCAGAAGCTGCTCGGGCTGGAAAATCTGTCCTACAGTTATCTGACCGAAGAGCTACCCTACCTGATTGCAGCTCGCACCGGTGAAGACCAACCCATCCAAGCACCTAGCGACGATTACACCAACCTCAACTACGGCGGTATCGTCTATAAGAAAACCGCGCTCGCTTTCAACTACCTCATGGCCTATTTGGGCGAAGCCGAAATGAACCGCTGCATGGCGGCTTATTTCGAAGCATGGAAATTCAAGCACCCCTCGCCGGAAGACCTGGAAGAGGTTTTCGAAGCAACCTCGGGTAAAAACCTGGACTGGTTCTTTGACGAACTCATACCCACAACATACCACGTAGACTATGCAGTGCGCTCGGGCAAATCGAAAGATGGTGTTTATTCCGTTAAGATAAAAAACCGCGGACAAATAGCGTCTCCGTTTGCCTTAGAAGTTACTCGCAACGGTCAATCGAAATCACTGGTATGGACCGAAGGAATTAAACCACGCAGCAGCACACACGTTACAATTTCGGCTGAAAAGGGCGATGTAGTGAAGGTGAACCCGATGTCCGGCATTCCGGAGTATAATAGAAACGACAATACCCTGCGCACGGAAGGAATTATGCGCACCGTTGAGCCAACGACGTTCAAATTTCTGAGCAGTGTCGACAATCCGGATCATTCGCAACTCTTTTGGATTCCGCTGGTTGGTTGGAATGAATATAATAAATGGTTGCTTGGTGTAAACGTGCACAACCGCACAGTGCCACGAAAGAACTTTCAATGGAGCGCATCGCCCATGTACAGTTTTGCTTCAGGTACCCTTGCCGGTTTAGGCAACATAGAATACAACAACGGCACGTGGGCTGCGGGCGTTCTTGCTCGACGATTTGGCATGGCCACTTCAGTGTTGGACGCGGCAGCAGCCGTGCGCAGTTACGACGTCGTGAACCCCTACGTTCAGTATAAAATGTTCCGCAACCGCACAGCGAAAGATTGGAGCGGAACGGCCCGTCTGTCCTACTTCACCATCGCCGAGTGGTACAAGGAAAACCGCAAACCAAAATTCAACGATTTCCTGTATATACCTCAGGGAACCGACAAAACTGCGCGTGCCGACCAATGGCGCGCAGACATTGAACTCAAAAAGAAACTTCCACGCAGCACATTCACGTGGCACAGCCAAATTGAAATAGGTGATTTCACTGACATGAACGTGATGCACCAACACACGCTCAACCACGAATTTGTGTACAAAGGAAAGGGCGCTAAAAAAATCAGAACCCGTCTATATGCCGGTTTGGGCAATGGTTTTTACCTGAATGCAGCAGGCCAATACGGCGGAGTGCGTCGCAACAATGATAGCCCCGGCAATGGTTTGAGAGGCGATTACCTTTATGAAGGACTGTTCCTCGGGCGCGATCAGCAAACCGGGTTGCTCTCACAGCAATTCATGCGCACGCAAGGCGGCATGGCTGCGCCAACAACCCAATCGGCCAACGGATATTTGCTTTCGCTGAATACCGAAATCGATGTTCCATTCAAGCTGCCTCTAGGAATCTACGGCGGCATTGCAGCATTGAAAAACGATGATGACACCGCAATCATTCGTACGACCAACACGGATGTGCGCACCCTCTGGAATGCAGGTATTTGCGTGCGTGTTATTCCGAATGTGCTCAAGGTATATGTACCGATTGTCTATTCTGAAAGCATTCGCGATGAAGTGGACGCGCGCTCACTTAATTTCGCACAAAGCATCTTGTTTGAATTCAACATCGACGGTATGAATCCGTTCAAGATTGCAGAAACCATTGCCAACCGATAAATCCGATGTCGCAAGCACGCACCAAGATTTACTTCGCATCCGACTTTCATTTGGGGTCTCCCAATGAAGAGGTGAGTCTTGTGCGCGAAAAGAAAATCGTAGCCTGGCTCGAAGCAGCCCGCGCTGATGCTGCTGAGATTTTTCTAGTAGGTGATCTTTTCGACTTCTGGTTCGAATACAAACGGGCGGTGCCTCGCGGTTATACGCGATTGTTGGGCAAGATTTCCGAGATTACGGACAGCGGTATTCCGGTGCATGTATTTACCGGCAACCACGACATGTGGATATTCGACTATTTGCCGCATGAGTGTGGCGTGCAAGTGCACCGCGCACCCATTGAACGCACATGGGGCGGAAAGCAATTTCTGATTGGACACGGCGATGGGCTTGGGCCGGGCGACTACGGATATAAGTTCATCAAAAAGATTTTCGCGAGCAAGGTGTGCCAATGGTTGTTTGCACGCTTACATCCCAACTTCGGCATCTGGCTCGCAAGCTCCCTATCGGGGTATAGTCGCAGCACAACCGGACACAAAGACCAGGTATATCTAGGCGACGATAAAGAATGGCTCATTGTGTATTGCCGCGAAGTATTGGATAAGAAGCACTACGACTATTTCATCTTCGGTCATCGTCACATGGCCATCGATTTTCATCTCAATGAAAGGGCGCGCTACATCAATTTGGGTGAATGGATGCACCAAGAGTCTTGGGCTTGCTGGGATGGTGAGGAGCTCACGTTGATGAATCCTGCCATTAAAGTAGATGCGAAGGTTGAAAGTTGAAGGTTGAAGGTTAGCTGCCCCTATTATCCTACAATCCTGCTATCCTACAATCCTCCCCTTTCACGGCTTTATCGCTTCTTCCCACACCGCCCTCCAGCCGACCCACTCACCTTCTTCGGCAACCGTTTCATTGTGCCAGAGCGACACAAAGTCTCCACCTGTGTGGCGCACTTCGGCTTTCAATTGGGCAACTACCTGCATGGCTTCGAGTGTATCCAGTTTCTGATAATGCCTGAGCGTTGAATCCATTACCACTACCGGGTGAACGATCAGTGAAGTCGTTTCATTTTTCTCTACATCAAACCACTTGAATGGATGAGCCGTGCCGGCACGAAATCCGGGAACGTCTGCATAGCCCATTGAATGATCGTGTAAAATGCCGCACTCTAGTGCCCGTCGGTACGTTACGGGCAACTTGAACTTCAGAAAGTGCTGTCGACTGTGTGTTACGCGCTCTCCTATTATTGTTTCCAGTCGCGCTATTTCCTTCATGAGCATACGTACATCGCGATGACTTTCATAACCGGGGTGTATACCCACCGTCGCTCCACCGTCGCGCATGTCTTCAATACGCTCGCGCAATTGTGGGTTGCGATAATCCAAGTTGATATCGTGTCGGGAAGGGTCGGCAAGTAGAAAGAAACAACGCATCTCAATGTGTTGCGACAAGC
>JBILIX010000016.1:0-15157 GCA_044368835.1 Flavobacteriales bacterium
TGCCAACACCATGACCCACTAAATCGCGCACAACACCATATCCGAAAGACTCTGCATGGGATTGAACCGCGCAACCGATATCGCCTGTGCGATTGCCGGCAATGGCCTGTTCAATTCCGAGGTATAAACTCTCTTTGGTTACCTTGAGCAACTGACGAATCTCAGGTGAAACGTTCCCTACAGCGAATGTGTAAGCCGAATCTCCCCAATACCCATCCTTTACCACTCCGATATCCAAAGAAACAATGTCTCCCTCTTGCAAGGGGCGATCGTTCGGAATACCATGAACAACTGAGCTGTTCACGCTAGCACATATCGAGTTTGGGAAATTGTGGTATCCCAAAAAACCCGGATAAGCACTGTGGTCGCGTATGAACTCCTCTGCCACACGATCCAGTTCCGAGGTTGTTACACCTGGACGAATGCGGGCGGCGAGTTCCGCTAAAGTTTTTCCAACAAGTAAAGAACTTTGTCTGATGAGCTCTATCTCATCATCCGTTTTTATTACCGGTTTCTTGGACGACATCGTACCGGAAACCGTATATTAACTTACGTATCCTGATGAGCTGATAGCGCCGGTATTTCTACCACGAACGCGTCCCGATTTCATCAATCCGTCATAATGACGTGACACCAAGTGAGTTTCAATTTGCTGGAGCAAATCGAGTATCACACCCACTGTAATCAGCAAGGATGTACCGCCAAAAAATATCGAAAACTGCTGTGCTTTGGTAAGACCGATCATCATAACCAAGGCCGGCAGAATTGCAATCAAGCCGACAAAGATACCACCCGGAAGGGTAATACGCGAAACAATATTGTCAATCATATCCGCTGTTGGCTTACCAGGCTTGTGCTCAGGCACCAAATTACCATTTCTCTTCAAATCATCTGCGATTTGATTCGGGTTGGTAACAATAGCAGTGTAGAAGAACGTGAAGAGAATGATCGACACAAACAACAGGATGTTGTAGCCCCAACCCTGAATGTTAGTTAGGCTAGCCAAAATCTCGCTGTCCTGGAACGTTTCTGTGTTTCTCAAGTAGAGTGGCACGAACATAATCGCCTGAGCGAAGATGATTGGCATTACACCGGCTGAATTCACACGCAATGGGATGTACGATCGCGCACCTTCACCACGTGGCATGTGCGAACCACCGCCTGCCATGTTCATTTTCGGCATCTGAACCGGGATCTTACGTACTGCTTGAATAACAGCGATGCAGAGACCAACGATAATCAACAGGGCAGCCAACTCAATCAAGAAGAAGAAAGGCGACTGAAGTTTAAATTCAGAGATAAATCCTTTTGGAATGTCCGAGATAATACCGGTCATGATAATGAGGGAAGTACCGTTGCCAATGCCCTTGTCAGTAATCTTCTCACCCAACCACATTACGAACAAGGTTGAACAAGTCAAAATGAGAACTGCGGAGAAAAGCCACGTAAACCCTTCCGGATACGAACCCACAGGAAGTGTACTCTTGATGTAACCAGGAGCTTGAACCAGGCCGATGGCGATGGTCAGCATGCGGGTGTATTGGTTGATCTTCTTACGTCCACTCTCCCCTTCTCGCTGCATCTTCGTGATTGTAGGAACAGCAAGTCCCAACAACTGAATGATGATAGAAGCAGAAATGTAGGGCATGATACCCAAAGCAAAGATGGAGGCGCGGCTGAAAGCACCACCGGTAAACAAACCGAGGAACCCGAGCAGTCCACCTTGGGCTCCGGTTTCCAACTGATTTGAATCGACACCCGGAAGAACAATGAAAGAACCCACACGGTAAACCAACAGCAAAAGCAGGGTATAACCGATTTTAGATCTCAGTTCGTCGTGACTCCAAATGTCTTTTATTTTCTGGATAAAACCTTTCATAGTTGTGGTTTAGAGGGTAGTTGCGTTTCCGCCCAATTTCTCAATGGCTGCTTTTGCAGTAGCCGAAAAACCGTGAGCACTAACGTTCAATTTGGTTTTCAGTTCACCACGACCCAACACTTTTACCAGGTCTTTCTTCCCACAAATTCCGTTTTCGACCAATACATCGTGGTTGATTTCACTCACATTGAGTTTTTCTACCAACATTTGAAGCAAATCAAGGTTCACACCCTTGTATTCAACACGGTTGATGTTTCTAAAACCGAATTTCGGCAATCGGCGCTGGAGTGGCATTTGACCACCTTCGAATCCGAGCTTGCGCTTCGTACCTGAACGCTGGCCGGCACCTTTGTGACCGCGACCAGAGGTTTCGCCCAGACCAGAACCTTGACCACGACCAACACGCTTACGAGTTTGCGTTGATCCTGCGGCTGGCTTAAGAGTATTGAGTTTCATATTCGTTTGAGTATTGTTGTGCATCACAAAAGACACACATCATTAATTCTTCGTTTATTATTTGTTCTCCACTTTGAGCAAGTGACGAACCGCGCGGATCATACCGGCAATGTTTGGAGTAAGCTCGTGTTCTACTGGAACATTCAACTTTTTAATTCCCAACGCTTGAATCGTAGCCTTTTGACGAGCAGGACGATCGATAGCGCTTTTCACTTGTGTTATCACAACTTTAGACATGGTATGGTCTTTTTTATCCTTTGTAAACTTTATCTACACTGATTCCGCGAACTCTAGCGATGTCGTGCGCATTGCGCAGCTTCGAAAGAGCATCGAGAGTTGCCTTCACCACGTTGTGTGGGTTTGACGAACCTTTCGACTTGGCCAATACGTCGGTCACTCCGGCCGATTCCAACACAGCGCGCATCGCACCACCGGCAATAACACCGGTACCGTGAGAGGCTGGCTTGATGAAAACACGGGCTCCGCCGAATTTACCATCTTGCTCGTGAGGGATAGTTCCCTTGCGCACAGGAACCTGAATCAAGTTCTTCTTTGCATCTTCGGTAGCTTTAGTAACGGCTTCGGCAACTTCCTTAGACTTACCTAGACCATGACCTACTACGCCCTTTTCATTCCCTACCACAACGATAGCGGCAAATCCGAACGTACGACCACCCTTGGTCACCTTGGTAACCCTGTTTACCGCAACCAAGCGGTCTTTCAATTCTGTTTCGCTGGAGCGAACTGGTTTTGTTTCTGCCATCTCCTTTAGAATTTAAGGCCTGCCTCGCGGGCTGCTTCGGCCAATGATTTAACACGTCCATGATAAAGGTATCCACCGCGGTCAAATACCACCTCGTTGATTCCGGCAGCCTGAGCGCGCTCAGCGATGGTCTTTCCGACCAACTTTGCCTGATCCAACTTGGCCACCGCTTGAGCATCTTTCATCACCATAGATGATGCTGATGCCAAGGTTACACCTTTTTGGTCGTCTACTATTTGGGCATATATCTGCTTATTGCTGCGGAAAACTGAAAGACGTGGTCTTTGAGCTGTTCCTTTCACACTAGCCCTGATTCGTGTGCGTATTTTCGCTCTGCGAGCTTCTTTGCTGAATGCCATTGCTTTAATTCAAATTTTATTTAGCTGCTGACTTACCAGCCTTTTTACGTACATATTCACCAACATAACGAACACCCTTGCCTTTGTATGGCTCTGGAGCGCGGAGGCTGCGAATCTTGGCAGCTACCTGACCCAACAATTGCTTGTCGTGGCTCTCGAGTGTTATAGAAGGGTTCTCCCCTTTTTCTGCTTTCGCAGTTACCTTGATTTCGCTCGGCAATTCGAACACAATCGGGTGGCTGAAACCGAGGGTCAGTTCCAATTGCTGGCCGGTGGCCTTGCAACGATAACCTACCCCGATCATTTCCAGTTGACGTGTCCAACCTGTGCTTACACCTGTCACCATATTGTGTATGAGTGAGCGGTACAAACCGTGCTTTGAACGTGCATCCTTGTGATCGCTGCTGCGAGTAAGATTGATTACTCCTTCAACAATTTCCAAGGAAATCGATCCATCGATCTCCTGTGAAAGCTCCCCTTTCGGGCCCTTCGCTTTAAAAACGCCTTCATTGAAAGACACTTCAACGCCTTTAGCAATGGTAACGGGTGATTTTCCTATCCTTGACATGGGTCAGAAATTTTTCAGTGGTTTAATAAACGTAACACAATACTTCTCCGCCAATTCCGAGAGTGCGGGCCTCTTTGTCGCTCATTACTCCTTTCGAAGTTGAAACGACAGCGATACCCAACCCATTCAATACGCGCGGCATCTCGTCGGAGCCAGCATACTTTCGGTGGCCGGGTGAAGAAATACGCTGTATGGTTGAAATAGCAGGCGTCTTGGTTTTCATGTTGTACTTCAACGCGATTTTAATCGTGCCCGGAGCTCCATCCTCAAACTTGTAGTTTAGAATGTATCCTTTGTCGTGCAGGATTTTAGTAATCTCCTTTTTCAGGTTTGACGCTGGAATTTCAACCACCTTGTGACGGGCCGACTGAGCATTCCGGATGCGGGTCAAATAATCTGCAATTGGGTCTGTAAACATTGCTGTTCGCTTTTTTTAAGTGGCTAAGCCACGTTGCTTTATCATTTCCGTGAAAGCACGGACACTTGTTCTTGTTATGCTAGGGCCGGAATTACCAGCTTGCTTTTTTAACACCCGGAATTCTTCCTTCCAGTGCCAGTTCGCGGAACTGGTTACGGCAAAGGCCGAATTGGCGCATGTATCCACGTGGACGGCCTGTGAGCTGGCAACGGTTGCGCACGCGCACCTTGCTGCTGTTCTTTGGAAGCTTTTGCAAAGCATCCCAATCACCTGCCTTCTTTAATTCTTCACGCTTCTTAGCGTAACGCTCTACCAGTGCAATGCGCTTGCGCTCACGAGCTTTCATTGATTCCTTGGCCATTGTTCTTTTTCCTGTTTATTATTTTGTGAAAGGAAATCCAAATTCTTCGAGAAGAGCTTTCGCTTCTTCGTTGGTACGGGCTGTTGTCACAAACGTGATATCCATACCGTTGATCTGCTTGATCTTGTCCAGGTCAATCTCCGGGAAGATGATTTGCTCCTTCACACCGAATGTGAAGTTACCACGACCATCGAAGCCTGAAGACTTCACTCCGCGGAAGTCACGGGTACGTGGCAGAGAAACCGAGATCAAACGATCGAGGAATTCGTACATACGATCGCCGCGCAAGGTTACTTTCGCTCCGATGGCAACACCCTTACGGAGTTTGAAGTTAGAGATATCCTTCACTGAAGCCGTCGGCATAGCCTTCTGACCTGCAATCATGGTCATCTCATCAACTGCTGCATCGATGATCTTCTTATCACCGGTTGCCTTACCCAATCCCTGGTTCAAACAGATTTTGGTAATCTTCGGCACCTGCATGATTGAAGAGTATTCGAACTTGCTCTTCAACTTGAGAGCAATTTCTTCCTGGTATTTCGCTCTTAGGCGTGGAGTGTATTTCATTTCAATGTCTCCCCTGATTTCTTAGAAAAACGTTCTAGTTTACCATCTGCATTTCTTCTGCGGCCAATGCGAGTTGCGTTGCCCTTTGCATCTACAACTTTTACGTTGCTGATGTTGATGCCTGCAGCGATGGATTCAATTCCGCCTTGTGGATTTTGAGCCGAAGGTTTACGGTGTTTCTTCACCAAGTTTACACCCTCAACCACCACACGGTCGTTGTCGCGATTAACTTCGACAACACGGCCTTGCTTGCCCTTGCTGTCGCCGGTAGTTACTACCACCAGATCGCCTTTTTTTACTTTAACTCTTTTGAACATCGTTTATTCATTTTGGACGTTTGCACGTCTTTTTTGATTCTTAGATTACCTCCGGAGCGAGTGAGATGATTTTCATATAATCTTTCTCGCGAAGCTCACGAGCTACCGGACCGAAAATACGCGTACCGCGCAATTCACCGCCAGCATTGAGCAATACTACCGCGTTGTCGTCGAAACGGATATAGCTTCCGTCTGCGCGACGCACCTCTTTCTTAGTGCGCACGATAACTGCCTTCGACACGGTACCTTTCTTCACGTTTCCGCTTGGAAGTGCATCCTTCACGGTAACTACGATCTGATCGCCGATGGAGGCATAACGACGACGAGTACCACCAAGCACACGGATAACGAGTACCTCGCGGGCTCCGCTATTGTCGGCTACTTTCAGTCGTGATTCGTTCTGTATCATTTTCTTATTCTTTTAGTGGCTCTTTGTGAGCCTGTACTTCCTTTTGTTCATGCTGCGGAATTCCACCGCAACGGTGACCGGGCTATTACCGGCAGTGCGTTATTTCGCCTTCTCAACAACCTCAACGAGTCTCCAACGCTTGAGCTTGCTCATTGGACGGGTTTCCATGATTTTCACAGTGTCCCCTATTCCACACTCGCCCTTTTCGTCATGCGCCATGAACTTCTTCGAGTATTTCACGAACTTCCCGTATTTCGGGTGCATTATTTTGGTTTCAACCATTACCACCACCGACTTTTCCATCTTGTTCGAGGTAACGATACCAATTCTTTCTTTACGAAGGTTTCTTTCCATGGTGAGTAATTATTTCCCGTTGTTTTTACGTTGGTTCAACACAGTAAACATGCGGGCAACCTCTTTGCGCTTCATGCGAAGCTGCATCGGGTTTTCAGTGCCGGCCACTGTGTGATTGAATTTCATTTTCGCCAAGGCAGCTTTTTCTTCTTTAATCTTCTCGTGAAGATCGCTGTCGGCAATTTTGGTAAAATCTGTAGCTTTCATGGCTTTTCTTATTCTGTGTAATCAGGACGAACGATGAACTTGGTGCGGCATGGCAACTTTTGAGCTGCCAAACGCAATGCTTCTTGAGCGGTTGCCAAAGGTACACCTTCTGCTTCGAAGATGATACGGCCAGGCTTGAGCACAGCTACCCACAATTCAGGGGCACCCTTACCTTTACCCATACGTACTTCCGCTGGCTTGCGAGTAAGTGGCTTATCCGGAAACACACGGATCCACACTTTACCTTCACGCTTCATGAAGCGAGTGAGGGCTACACGCGCAGCTTCCAGCTGACGTGATGTCAAGAAGCCTTCGTCGAGGGTTTTGATAGCGAAGCTTCCAAACGCGAGTTGTGATCCGCGATGGGCGATTCCTTTAATCTTACCCTTCTGCTGCTTCCTGTATTTCGTTCTTTTCGGTTGTAACATGACGTTCTATTATCCTGATGTCTTAATTCTATTTTCTGTCGTGGATGTTATGCGTTACCACGTCCGCCGCCGCCTCTGCGATCTCCGCCTCCGCGACGATCACCGCCTCCGCGACGATCACCACCACCGCGACGATCACCACCCGGACGCTCTTCACGACCACCGACCGAACCCGGACGACGAGCTGTTGTAGTCTGGCCGAAGTTTGGCGACAAATCACGCTTGCCGTATACCTCACCGCGACAGATCCACACCTTCAAACCGATACGGCCGTAGGCTGTGTGAGCTTCTGCGTGGTGGTAGTCGATATCAGCACGGAGTGTATGCAATGGAGTACGACCTTCTTTGTAGGTTTCACTACGAGCGATCTCAGCTCCGTTCACACGACCGGCAACAGTTACCTTGATACCCTCTGCACCCATGCGCATACTGGTTTGGATAGCCATCTTGATCGCACGGCGGTAAGAGATACGGCCTTCGATCTGACGGCAAATGCCATCTGCTACAAGGCGTGCATCCAACTCAGGGCGCTTAATTTCAAAGATGTTGATTTGGATATCCTTACCGGTAATCTTCTTCAACTCTTCCTTGAGCTTATCCACCTCTGAACCTGCCTTACCGATAATCACACCAGGGCGAGCCGTGTTGATAGTTACGGTAACGAGTTTGAGTGTGCGTTCGATAACGATCTTCGATACCGAAGCTTTCTTCAAACGAGCCATAAGATACTTGCGGATTTTATCATCCTCAACGATCTTATCGCCGTAGTTGTTACCGCCATACCAATTGCTGTCCCAGCCTTTGATAAAGCCTAGTCTGTTTCCTATAGGGTTACATTTTTGTCCCATGCGTTATGCGCTATTATTTTTTATCCAAAATGATGGTGATGTGATTGCTACGCTTGCGTATGCGGTGCGCACGACCTTGCGGAGCAGGACTGATGCGCTTGAGTGTGCGACCGCCGTCAACCGTGATGTCTTTCACGATCAAGTTGGCTTCGGTAACATCCGCATCGTTGTTCTTCTGCTGCCAGTTGTTGATCGCAGAGCGAAGCAACTTCTCCATTGGCACAGCAGCATGCTTGCGTGTGAATTTCAAAATATTCAAGGCCATGAATACCTCTTTGCCGCGGATGATATCCGCTACAAGACGCATTTTTCGTGGTGATGAAGGTTCGTTATTCAACTTTGCAAACGCAGAGTTTTTACGTTCTTCCTTCATACGATCGGCCATTTCTCTTTTACGAGCTCCCATGTTGATGATTCTTTATCGGGGTTGTTTTGCCTTATTTTCTATTTCCTGAGTGACCGCTGAACTTACGGGTGGGTGAAAACTCTCCGAGTTTGTGACCAACCATGTTTTCAGTGACGTATACAGGGATGAATTGTTTGCCGTTGTGCACAGCGATTGTCATACCTACGAAGTCGGGAGAAATTGTACTCGCGCGGCTCCATGTCTTGATGACATTCTTCTTGCCTGTTGCTTGTGCTTCATCTACACGCTTCACGAGCTTGTAGTGAATGAACGGTGGTTTTTTGAGCGACCTTGCCATTTCTTATCTTATTTCTTTCTGCGTTCCAAAATGAAACGGTTAGATGGGTTCTTAGGATGACGTGTTTTGTAACCTTTTGCAGGTGTGCCCTTGCGTGAGCGTGGAAGACCTCCGGACTGGCGACCTTCACCACCACCCATTGGGTGATCGACTGGGTTCATAGCCACACCACGTACACGTGGACGACGACCAAGCCAGCGTGAGCGACCAGCCTTACCGCTAACCTGCAAGTTATGCTCTGCGTTGGAAACAACTCCAACAGTTGCAATGCATTCGCCAAGGATCAAACGATTCTCGCCGGAAGGCATTGTGATCACAGCGTACTTACCATCGCGAGAAGTCAGCTGAGCGTAGCTACCCGCACTGCGAGCAATGCTTCCACCCTTTCCAGGCCTCATTTCGATGTTGTGAATCGTAGTACCCAGTGGAATCTCTTTCAGGAACAATGCATTTCCGATCTCCGGAGCTGCACCGGTGCCGCTCATAAGCGACTGCCCTACTTTCAACCCTTGTGGAGCAATAACGTAACGCTTCTCACCATCGGCATACTCAACCAGAGCAATACGAGCAGAACGATTAGGATCGTACTCGATGGTGAGCACCTTACAGGCAACACCATGCTTATCGCGCTTGAAGTCTACCAAACGGTACTTCTGCTTGTGACCGCCACCGATGTAACGCATAGTGCGCTTACCTTGGTTGTTGCGACCACCGGTCTTCTTCATAGGAACCAACAGGGGCTTGAATGGCTTGTCAGTAGTCAACTCATCGAACGTGAGCGCTACTTTGTGCCTCGTACCTGCGGTAACCGGATTTAATTTTTTAATACCCATTTTTCGTCAGTATATTATACGTTGGCGTAAAAATCAATTGTCTCACCAGCTTGCAGCTTAATGATGGCCTTCTTGTAAGACTGTGAACGTCCTTCAATGATGCCCTTCGCTGTGTAACGGAACTTGCGCTTACCGTCAACATTAATGGTGTTTACTTTAACCACGGTTACTCCGTAAGACTTCTCGACAGCGTGCTTGATTTCAATCTTGTTGGCGTCGCGATTCACGATGAAACCGTACTTACCCTGCTTATCAGAGATAGCAGACATTTTCTCGGTGACCAAAGGTCGGAGGAGGATCTGTTTCATGTGTTATTATTTCTTTAGGAGTTCAGCTACCACTTCGTGAGCGTTTCCTACGAAAACCACATTGTGGCTGTTCATGATGTCGTAGGTATTCACCAAACTAGCAATCTGTACGTTGGTTTTTTCTAAGTTGCGTGATGAAAGAAATACGTTGTCGTTTCTTTCCGGAATAAGAACAAGCGTCTTCTTTCCGTCGAGGCTGAGGTTCTTCAACAAACCTGCAAAATCCTTTGTGCGTGGCTTATCCATAGCAATGGTGTCCAACACAAGAATATTGTTCTCTTTAGCCTTGTAGCTTAGTGCCGACTTACGTGCCAAGCGCTGAGTGCTCTTGTTCACTTTGATGTCGTAGCTACGAGGTTGTGGACCGAAAATGGTACCACCCTGACGGAACAACGGGTTTTTGATAGAGCCCTTACGTGAACCACCGGTACCCTTCTGCTTGTGCAGCTTGCGAGTTGAACCGTGAATTTCACCGCGGTGCTTCGATTTGTGCGTACCCGAACGTTGAGCAGCCAAGTAGCGCTTCACATCGAGGTAGATCGCGTGATCGTTAGGTTCGATGGCAAATACCGATGCATCGAGCGTAACGGACTTGCCAGTCTTCTGGCCTGAGGTATTGAGTACTTCGAGTTTCATGTTACTTTACGATATATACGGTTGAACCATTAAATCCGGGAACTGCACCTTTCACGAGGATCAGATTTTCTTCTGGGAGAATCTTCACCACTTCCAGGTTACCAACGGTGCGTTGTGAACCTCCGTCACGGCCACCCAAGCGCTTACCTGGGAATACACGTGAAGGATCAGAGGAAGCTCCCATAGAACCCGGAGCGCGAAGACGGTTGTGCTGACCGTGTGTGCTCTCGCCCACCCCGCCAAAACCGTGACGCTTCACAACGCCTTGGAAACCTTTACCTTTTGTTGTACCAATCACGTCTACGTTCTCGCCTTCAACGAAAACAGTATCAACTGTGATGGTTGAGCCCAATACGATGTCGCTACCGAAATCATGGAACTCTGCGATGTAACGCTTTGGTGTTACATTGGCCTTCTTGAAGTGGCCTTGCATGGCTTTGGTGGTGTGCTTGTCCTTCTTGTCTACGTAGCCAATCTGAACTGCATCATACCCATCCTTACCGTCTTTGGTCTTGATTTGTGTAACCACACATGGACCAGCCTCTATCACCGTGCATGGAATCATCTTTCCAGCGGCACTGTAGATGCTAGTCATTCCGACCTTTTTACCAATAATACCTGGCATGTGTTTGTTATTTATTGTTTATGCTTTGTCTCTGCTCAGCAGAGACGTTAATTGCTTGTTGTTTGTTGGGTGGATGCTTTCGCTTCCCTCCTACTACACCTTGATCTCCACTTCCACACCACTTGGCAGTTCGAGCTTCATCAGCGCGTCTACAGTCTTGCTTGAAGAGCTATAGATATCGAGCAGACGCTTGTAGGAGCTCAATTCGAACTGCTCACGAGCCTTCTTATTTACGTGAGGTGAACGCAACACGGTGTAAATGCGCTTGTGTGTTGGCAACGGAATAGGTCCGTTTACAACTGCACCGGTTGACTTCACGGTTTTCACGATCTTCTCGGCAGACTTGTCTACCAGGTTGTGGTCGTAAGACTTCAGTTTTATTCTAATCTTCTGGGCCATTAGGCTTTGTTTTTCTATTATGCGTTTGCTTTTCCTTTTGCCTTAGCGATTACAGTCTCCTGCACGTTGTTCGGTGCAGCAGCGTAATTGCTGAATTCCATGGTTGAGGTTGCACGACCTGAAGTGATGGTACGCAAGTCAGTTACGTAACCGAACATTTCAGAAAGTGGAACTTTGGCGTTGATAACGGTAGCGTTGTTACGCTCGCCGGTACCTTCAATCAAACCACGACGCTTGTTAAGGTCACCGATTACATCACCCATGTTCTCAGATGGAGTAACCACTTCAAGCTTCATGATAGGCTCGAGGATGATTGGGCGACATTTCGGCATTGCTTCACGGTAAGCCATCTTCGCACACAATTCGAATGAAAGTGCATCGGAGTCAACTGCGTGGAACGATCCGTCGTTCAATTCAACCTTCAATGAGTCTACAGGGTATCCTGCAAGTACACCATTGTTCATGGCTTCTTTGAAACCTTTCTCGATCGCAGGGATGAATTCGCGAGGAATATTACCACCCTTGATGTTGTTTACGAACAACAAGCCTGGCTTCTCAGCGTCATCATTCGGTCCGATTTCGATTTGAATATCGGCGAACTTACCACGACCACCCGACTGCTTCTTGAACACTTCGCGGTGAGCAGAAGTGCCTACGATGGTTTCTTTGTAAGCAACCTGTGGAGCACCTTGGTTACACTCAACCTTGAATTCGCGCTTCAAGCGGTCAACGATGATTTCCAAGTGCAATTCACCCATTCCGCTGATTACAGTTTGACCGGTTTCCTGGTCTGTGTGAACACGGAAGGTTGGATCTTCTTCAGCGAGTTTCGCCAAAGCCATACCCATCTTATCAGAGTCAGCCTGAGTTTTTGGCTCAACGGCAAGACCGATTACCGGCTCAGGGAAGTCCATCGCTTCAAGAACGATTGGGTGCTTTTCGTCGCACAACGTATCCCCTGTCTTAATATCTTTAAATCCAACAGCTGCACCAATATCGCCAGCGCCTAGACGCTCAATCGGGTTTTGCTTGTTAGCGTGCATTTGGAAAATACGAGAGATACGCTCTTTATTTCCACTGCGAGTATTCAACACATAAGAACCTGCCTCAAGCAAACCTGAGTAAGCACGCATGAAAGCCAAACGACCTACGAATGGATCAGTAGCAATCTTGAAGGCCAATGCTGCGAACGGCTCTTTGTAATCTGGCTTACGGATAATCTCCTCGCCTGTATCAGGGTTTGTACCCTTTGTATCTTCTTTGTCAAGCGGGCTTGGCATCAATTCCATTACCAAGTCAAGCATCGTTTGAACTCCTTTGTTCTTGAATGAAGAACCGCAAACCATTGGAACGAGTTTCATGTCCAATACAGCCTGACGCAATGCATCCAACACTTCACGCTCAGTGATGGTTTCAGGAGCATCAAAGAACTTCATCATGATATTGTCGTCGTACTCAGAAACTGCCTCAAGCAATTTCTCACGATATTCCTTCGCCTCATCCAACATGTCGGCTGGAATGTCAACCACTTCATAGGTCATACCCTTGTCGTGTTCATTCCAGATCATACCGCGCCAGTTGATCAAGTCAACTACGCCTCTAAAATCATCCTCACCACCGATTGGCAACTGAAGTGGCACAGCGTGGCTACCCAACATGTCCTTCACCTGCTTGCAAACCTTCAAGAAGTCTGCACCCTGACGGTCCATTTTATTTACGAATCCGATACGAGCAACGTTGTAGTTGTTCGCCAAACGCCAGTTTGTCTCTGATTGAGGCTCTACACCATCAACCGCCGAGAACAAGAACACCAAACCATCCAATACGCGGAGTGAGCGGTTTACCTCTACGGTAAAGTCAACGTGACCCGGAGTATCGATGATGTTGATATGGTACTTATTATTGCGGTAGTTCCAGCTTACTGTAGTGGCCGCAGAGGTGATAGTAATACCACGCTCCTGCTCTTGAGCCATCCAGTCCATGGTAGCAGCACCATCGTGTACCTCACCGATTTTGTGATTTACACCTGAGTAGTAAAGAATACGCTCAGTGGTGGTGGTCTTACCGGCATCGATGTGTGCAGCGATACCGATATTCCTTGTATATTTTAAGTCGCGAGACATAATGGTTCTTTTCTTTTCTTCAGTTTAATTACACACGGAAGTGTGCGAATGCTTTGTTGGCGTCAGCCATACGGTGAACGTCTTCCTTCTTCTTATAAGCAGCGCCTTCACCCTTGCTAGCTGCGATAATTTCACCAGCCAACTTATCAGCCATGCTCTTCTCATTGCGATTACGAGCGTAACCTATGAGCCACTTCATTGCCATTGAGCTTTTACGCTCATCGCGGATTGGCGTAGGAATCTGGAAAGTAGCACCACCTACACGGCGACTACGAACTTCAACAGCAGGAGTTACATTCTCCAATGCCTTGCGCCAGATTTCCAAACCATCTTCGCTGGTTTTGGTGGAAACTTTTTCAATGGCATCATAGAAGATATTGAACGCAGTACCCTTCTTCCCCTGAAGCATGATATTGTTCACGAACTTGGTAACCAAGGTTTCGTTAAACTTTGGATCAGGAAGTACTGCAATTTTTTTGGCCTTTCTTCTTCTCATTGTATTGGGCTATATCTCTTGTATTACCTTATTTCTTTTTGGCAGGAGCTGGTGCACCTGGTTTTGGACGCTTCGTACCGTACTTCGAGCGACGCTGGTTACGACCATTTACACCGGCCGTATCCAAAGCACCACGAACTATGTGGTAACGCACACCCGGAAGATCTTTTACACGACCACCGCGCACAAGCACGATTGAGTGCTCTTGCAGGTTGTGTCCTTCACCACCGATGTAGGCGATAACTTCGAACTTGTTCGTCAAACGAACCTTTGCCACCTTGCGAAGAGCCGAGTTAGGCTTCTTAGGCGTAGTGGTGTAAACCTTAGTGCAAACTCCGCGGCGCTGTGGACAAGAGTCGAGCGCTACAGACTTGCTGCGGTATGTCTTAGGGGTACGTCCCTTTTTGATTAGTTGCTGTACGGTTGGCATCTTATTCTCTAAATTGCTTTTTTTCACCCATTTCGATAGAACTCACGTCTTCGAAAATTCGGGCGGCAAATGTACGATTTAGTTCCGTCCGTGCAAGAAGTCCTGAAAGATTTGTGCAAAATAATTTTTCACGGCTCGCAATCGTTTGTTTTTCAGGATTTTAAAAATGAGTGCTCTTGAACTTTTTTTTGACCATCTGTACCATTTTTCCCAAAAAGACACAATTTCATCGCCCAAGGCGCGCAACGAAGGCCTCTCTGAAGGTCGGTGGGCGAACACAATCGACCGGCGATTTCAATACAGGTTTTTGGTGTCCTTATCCCAGATACTGGAGATCAATTTTCCGGGCTTGATGCGCACACGCAAGAGGCCAATTGGGGCTTCATACACATCGCGTATTTCCTTCGTTGCCGAGGGCACATAGCGATAGCCAACCCCCACACCAACACTGCACCAGTAAGTGACGTTGTAGTACAAAAGCGAGGAAAACTCGAGCACCTGGAGACGCTGTGCCGGCAATGTTTGCAATTCTGAGGATCCGGCACGCGTGTAACTGCCTGCTATTTTTCCGATACCATAATGCGTGGTCAGCGACCACTCCAGCTTTCGACTGAAATACATAACTCGTTCGTAATACAGGCTACGATAAGACATGGTGAGTTTCGCCCA
>JBILIX010000202.1:0-4586 GCA_044368835.1 Flavobacteriales bacterium
GCGGCCTTTGCCCTTATGAGCCTCTACATCCTGGATGCAGTGAAGGTGTTGGTCGATGCGCCGTTTTCAATGGGCGTTTCGTTTTTCCTTCCGTTTGCCGCATTCTTCTCGAATCTTATTGCACTGAGGGGCATCAAGAAAGACGAACAACTTATTAAATCGCTCGACCGACTTCGTTGAGAACGATCCTCATCATATCTGCTGTTATCCTTCTGCATTCGTGCTCACCACGCGTAAAAACGGCTGCAATCAAGCAACAAACTGACGAGCTGCGCGTGAAATTGATGCGCACCGAAAGCGAAGTGTATGGCGACTTTCACACGCTGCGCACTTTTCATACTGATCTCTTTCAATCCATCAACCGGACTGATGCAGCGCCCTATCCTGCGCTCGACACGTTGTTTGACCGGCTCTTCGTAGAGGCTAATCATACGGTGGGCACACGAGTGAACTACGACAGCACTTACTGGAAAATTCAAGAGACCATTAGCGGCAAAGAAGAAGTACCACTCAAGGAGCCGTTCGCATCCATGCAGGCATCGCTTCCCGGCTTGAGCGATTCATTGACGCGCTATCAGCAACAGCACCGCGATGCCTATTTCGCATTGCGACTTGCCTATCAAGACAGCTGCAAGGCCAATGGTATTGTGCGGTATAGCCCGCAGGACTATGCGCTGATTCTCGACGAAAAGCTCACACAATGGCAAGACTCATTGGAAGAAGTGGGACGCCTAGTGGCTCGCTGCAAGGCCAATTTGAAACAACGTTTTCCCGAACAAAAGGGGAAGCCCTTCTTTCAAGCCTATGCACCCGTTTCAGAATTGGAAGCCATGCTCAAAAATTTCGAGTCTATCTTGAATCAGTTGCAGAATTCGGTGTCACGTTTTGAAGAAGGCAACAGCCAGGATTTCGTGTACTTCGGTCCTTACGTGCGTCAGCGACTCGAAGTAGCAGCCAACGATGATCTGGTTGGCCAACTGTCACTTCAAATGAGCGATTGCCGCAACCAAGCTCGCCGTTATTTTGAAGGACGATAGTTGAAGGCGGACACCTTACTCAACTCACTTGTAAGACTTCTTCTTCCGCGATCTCTTCCAGATCCATCATGTCGGCCCACTCCTGTTCAACGTTCGAAACCGCATGATATGCAGGCTGCTTGCGAAAGTACTTTTGCATAAAAGGTATATCGGCCGGTGACTTCGATACCAGCCACAAGCGGCTGTCCCATTCAAAAGGCCGTTGCGAAGAATGGCGCAGGGTAAAATCTTGCAGCCAGTACTTCAACGTTTCCAATACCTTGCATAGATCGGTCTCAGGCTGCACCTTGAGTAGCATATGCAGATGATCAGGTAAGATGCATAAATCGATGCAAGCAACGCCCTTGTAGGTTAGCGCCGTCCTCACGAATGACGAAACATCAGACGTGAGGGCCTCATCAAAAGGCTTATCGGCATTCGCAACGATCAATACCGCATGCATGTAAATGTTGACCATGTTTGCCCGTTTTACAGCAAAGGTGCATGCAGCACAAAGCATATTCATGAAACGCTATTCCTCATAAGCATAGCAATTGGCATAAACGCTTCATTGGCGGGGCCATGCGAAGGCATAAATTCTCAATAACGACTCAGCTTCTTTACTCGGCGCGTTAGGACCACCACAAAGAGGGTGAAGCCAATCATGATCCACCACAACGCATTGTAGCCCCATTCGTTCATCACGTTGGTGGCCAGTATGGGCGTAAAAACATTCGAGGCCGACCATGCCATTACGTACAGAGAAGCGTATTGGCCGCGATTGGCCTTGCCGGAGCGATTGTTCATGAAGGTATTGGTGAAGGGCATAACCAGCATTTCAGAAAAAGAAACGAGAATGATGATGAAGAGAAACCAAAGGAAGCCGTGCAGAAACAAAATCAATCCATAACTAATCGTGAGCAGCAAAGACCCAAGAATGATCCACTGATAGAGACTCCCCTTCCGCTCAATTTTGTATACCAGCACCAACTCAACAGCAGCAACTAGGAGCCCGTTGAGCGCCAGTATAGCACCTATTTGTCCTTCGCTAAATCCCTCGTGGTTTTTATAATAGATAGACATGGTACTGAAAAGCTGAAAGAACGCCATGGCATAGATGGTCACCATTGGCAAGAAAACGAGGTAGGCCTTGTCGCGCCAGGGCGATCTCATCGGTTCATCTGTCTCGGTGGTCGTTGCAGCGCTTTCCTCAGCCCTGTGCATCGTATCCCGTCCGAGATAGAAATACACAAACACAGAGGCCAACAAACAGGTAGTGCCGTCGACCCAAAACAGCCACTTATAGTTTATAGCAGCGAGCAAGCCACCAATAGCAGGGCCTATGGAGAACCCGAGGTTGATAGCCAGACGGTAAAGAGAAACAGAGCGCGTGTAGTTTTCCGGTGTGCTGTAGTGCGAAATAGCCACCATGCCCGCAGGACGGAAGCCATCGCCGAATGCACTCAGCAGGAACATGACAATGCAAAGCGGAACGAAATCCCTTGTTTGCGATGCTACGATAAAAAGAATAAAGCCACCTAGCAGGCTTGCTACCATGACCGGATGATGCCCCACCTTGTCGGTAAGTCGGCCGCCCATATAAACGCCCAACAGCGTACCAACACCGAAGCAAGCCATGACGGTACCCACTTGTGCCAAATCGAGCAGCAGTTCATCTTTGAGATACACCGCCATAAAAAACACCACCATCGAACCACTACGATTTATAAACTGCGCCAAGGCCAGCAGCCAGATGGAGCGGCTTAAGCCACCGAAAGCTTGACGAAAATTATGAGCGATGGCAGAAGGCATGCGGCGAAGTTAGGGAATAGATGAGAGGTAACAGGTGATAGGTAACAGGTGATAGGTGCGCCAACCTATTACCTATTACCTATCACCTGTTACCTATCACCTATCACCTGTCACCTATTTTGGATTAACTGCAAAAAATCCGAGTGGTCGTAAATACCTTACAATCTGCCCTCCATTCTTTGCGCAAAACAAAGAACAATGGCTATCATGAACCTCTCACTTCTGCATGCGCCCAAGGCAACACCGGCCTATAGCGCCTCACAACAATTAATGGACATTCTGCACGCCAGCGGGTTTTCCGAGCTGCCCGGCATGGGTGGCAAGAGCATGCAACCCGCCGACCGGTATGTCAACGGGCGCAACTATTACTTCCGCAACCGCGGTCAGTGCACCGTCAACTTCCTAAAAGACGGCCGCGTGCATGTGCTCAATGGACCTATTGCCATTTGGAATCTGCATGATCAGTTGAACTACCATGAACTCAACGTGCTGCTTGCATTTGCATCTATTAGCGAAGAGCACCAAGAGTGCATGCGCAACTACATGGGACCACGCTGCAGTAGGTATGCCGATGTACTTGAATATTTGCCCGCGTTTCAGGTCGACTGGAAGACCGCGTTTCTGCTTGCTATGAGTTGTCGATAATGGCTAGGTTAGGAATGCAAGGCGTTGAAAAAGCGGCGTTGAATTTTCTTTTTCGCTTGATGTTGGTATGCAAAAAACGCTTATCCTTGTAGGGCGTTTATTTGAAAACCATTCATCGTTTAACTATGAAGAAAAGTCTACTTATCGCTGCTGCCTTTGCAGCATGCTCCATAGCTCAGGCCACCAATGTGCCAACCAACGACTTCAACCCATTGCGTTTAGTCGTTCGGGAAGTAAACCATGACGGCGCGAATGTGCCTGGGCATACTTACCGCGTTTACGCTCAGTTGCCTTCAGCTCAATATTCTTTGCAGGTAGTATATGGCGACGCAGCGCATCCGTTGCGCATCGAATCGAGTGCACCGTTCTTCCAAAGTCCATATGCAGGTGCGAGTGCCGCAGGTGTTTCATCTGCTGCCTTACAGGCCGATGGAGCCGTGCGCTTCGACTCTTGGATTACCGTCGGTTACGACAGCAACGAAGGCAATGACATGTGGGACTTGGGTGTTGACTTTGCGACGTTCGATCAAGGTGGTGCCATTACTGCCAACAACGGCGGTTGGTTTCTGATACCCACCGACGCGAAGTGCGCGCCCGATGCGCAAGGCTTGGTGCTGATAGGTCAGTTTACATCGACCGGTGAAATCAACGGTGTATTGAATTTGCAGGGACGCACAGGAGATGGAACAACTTGGCGCCAAAACGGACTCACCTTCAACACCCGCAACAGTGAGGTGTTTGGTTGCACCGACAGCAAGGCTAGCAATTTCAATCCGAATGCTACCTTCAACGACGGCAGCTGCATTGGTGGCAGTTGCATACCTGCTTCAGAAGCTTTGGTAACTAGCGCCAATGCCTGGGATGTATTTCCTAACCCGCTTCGTAACAACCTTATTAATATCCAACTGCACAGCTTAGAAGTAAAGCCAGGTGCATCACTCGATATCGTCGATGCAAAAGGCAGCCTTGTTGCTTCTTTCGTAGTAGGAAAAAACGCGACACAAAACGGCAATCGCATAACAATCGATCAATCACTTCAAAGCGGAACGTATCAAATCGTGCTTAGCCAGAATGGTCAGCGCGAATCGAAGACTATTGTAGTTCAATAATCTC
>JBILIX010000203.1:0-4581 GCA_044368835.1 Flavobacteriales bacterium
ACGGTGCCGAGATCATTACCAACGACATGCTCAATCACCTATGAGAACGATTGTCATAATACCTGCGCGCGGTGGCTCAAAGCGACTTCCGAAAAAGAACATTTACCCTTTCAACGGAAAACCTCTCATCGCCTACACCATCGATGCGTGTAAGCAGTGTTCCTTTATCGACGGTGTTTTTGTAAGCAGCGATGATGCGGAGATTTTGGAGACATCTGCCGCTTTCGGTGCAACAGGACTTTTGCGCCCTGCCGATCTTGCCGATGATAAGACGCCTAAAATCGTTGCTATTCGCCAAGCAGTAAATGACCCGTTAGTGGGTGAGCTGGATCGCGACGACATCGTGATTGTTGCACAAGCCAATTCACCTCAGATTACCGCTGACCAATTGAATGCAGCTCATGCACTGATGACTGAGCACAACCTTTGGGAGGTAATGAGTACAGACAGCAACGGCGTTCAAAATGCAGCCTTTCGACTGGTTAGATACCACGCGCTGTTCAATGAATTTCTGAGCGCGCATTGCGGATTTATTGTAGCACCCAACATGGATATCCATACACTGGAAGATCTTCAGAAAATCGAAAACTAACGCTTACGGGCTACAATCGTGATGATATCGAATAGCGTTGGCTTGTCTGCAGCGTACCATGCCTTTTCGCTAAAAACCTTTCCTTGCAACGCCTCCTCTCTGCGTGATTTGTGACGCTGAAATGATTTCCATACGGAAGGAAGCAACGTCAAATTATTGAGAGGTTTAACTTGTAACACATCGACAACATCATAGCCAATACGATCGTAATACTTGCGCAGCATCGGTATGTCGAAATAGTAAGTGTGTTGTGCATGAAAGTGATACCACCATTTACCAAATAGTCGTCGACCCCATGACGAAACGTCGATTGTTTGTATGACCATATGGTCGCCACTTTCCTGGAATTGTGCTAACAATTTCAAGTCGGACATCGGATCGAGCAAATGCTCTATCACGTCGGTCATCGTAATCAACTGCAATCTTTTTAGCCCTTGCTTTTCCATCAATTCCGGCACACTTTCGATGGTGCCTTGAAATACATTTCGGAAACCACTTACCCGAGCTGCCTCTACGCACGTTGCGTTGAATTCAACACCATACGCATTGAACCCCTCTCGGCGCAGTACTTCAGGTAGCAAGCCATAGCGTGTACCTATATCGATACTAACAGGATTTTCGCCTGCCTTAGGCTGAGCATTGCGTTTAATGAGATCAATAAGCGGCTTGAATTTGTGCGCTGCAACCGCTCCCTCCAAATCAATGGGCTTTGCGTCCATTATGGTATAAACCTCGCCGAGATGTTCAGCTTTAAAGCGCGGGTTTTGATAAACCAAGCCACATGAACTGCATCGCACTATGGTCAATTCCGAATTGTGGTTGCCATCCCATGGGAAAGTGATATAAGCAGCATGCGGATAGAACTCCTTCTCGAAATGATACATCACCCGAGAGGCTTCGGATCCACAGAAATTGCAACTGCCAACGGATTCTTGATGAGGATGCATACTGAACCCCTTATTCAACGATAACATAGGATTGTGCACCGCTGAAACTATTGCGTTGAATACGCACGTTGCTCAAGCCAAGTGCCTCGCGCACTGCCACTGTTTCACCCGGAAATTCCTTGTCATTCAATTCATCAAAACCAATTACACTTCCTTTGGTAATGTATGGCTTAATGAGCTCAAGACACTTATAGGTTGGCTCATACAGCGTCATATCGAACCATGCGAAAGAAATGATGGTTTCGGGATGCTCTGCGAGGTATTTTTCCAACTCAATAATTGCATTGCCCTTGCGAAGCGAAGTTTTCTTGATATGATTCAACGGACTTTCACCTTCATGAAAATCGAGTAAATCTTGCAGGTAGTTTTCATACCCGCTTGTCACCGAAAGAGAACCGCTGGCAATAATCTCATGCCCTCCGTCTTTACCGGAAAGAACCGGAAAGCCTTCGAACGTATCGAACCCAATAAGCTTTCGGTTGTGGTTGAATGGCTCTAGAAGTCCGCGCAGATTACTCAGCGTAACCAGGTTTTGACCCCAACGCACACCAAACTCCATCATCACACCGTGTACAGGTAGTATATGCTTTTGGTAAAGCTCTGCGAAGAACAAATGCTTGGTTAATTCCTGACGCTTTAGAAACAATCCGGCGTTGGCTAAAATTTCGTTGTCGGGTATTGGGCAGTTGCGCAAAGCCGCAGCAGCCTTGGCACGGCCCGTAAGTTCCTTTTCGGAAGCGAGTGTTTTGATTTTGATGTCGGTTGACATGGTAAATAAGGTTCAGATTACGTCGTAAAGATACATGCATAGACGCGCAACGAGTTAAGCAATTGCACATTCACATCAAGTTGCCAGTTGGGGTTCGTGCGTTTGGCATCAAATCACTTATTTTTGGCCAACCTCAATCAAACCTGTCCAATTATGTTTGTTATTTCTGAAATATTCCCTCAACACGGCGGCAGCATGGCTGTTGCTGAACAAATGATTCTGCAAAGCAAGCTTGCCGGAGCCGATGCAATCAAGGTTCAACTCTACACAGCTACTCAATTCGGCGCGGAGCGTGCCTATTTGGAACTGAGCAAAGACGGCCTGAAGCGACTGCACGATTATGCCAATACAATCGGAATACCTCTCTTTGCTACTCCTTTCACCATGGACCGCCTGGATTGGTGCTTGGAACTGGATCTGCCTTATTTGAAAGTTGCTGCGCGCATGCACAAGGAGTTTCCGGAACTTACTGCAGCCATCATGAGCCACAAAAAGCCCACCTTCGTGAGCATACCATCAGATACTAATCCGGATGAAATCGAAAAACACGATCATGCCATCTACCTATACTGCGTAGTGAAGTACCCGACCCGTGTGGATGAGTTTTCAATGCCGGATTTCGGTACATCCATTTTCCACGGAATCAGCGACCATACCTTGGGCAATGCAGGTGCTTTGTTTGCGGCAGCTCACGGCGCTAAGTATTTGGAAAAACACTTCACCGTGCGCAAGTCTTTTCAGTACGAAACTGAAAAAGCCCACTTGGGAAGTATGGATATGAATGACTTGATGGAAATTAAAAACACTGCCTTCGAATTCGAACGTATCCGGAAAGTACTGGGCTATGACAAATGAGCTGCGAAGCGTCATTCGTAAATATCATGAGATAGAAAAGGCATGGACTAGCAACGAGAAAAACTCTCAGGAACACCTCGCCGCGGTTTGTCTATTCGAATATCCTTCCTATCGTCTGCTCGATTCCGATAAGCACGACCGACTCATCGGCTTTCGAATGCTGGTGCGCACATTTCGTCGCATCATGTCGGTGGGGTTTGGAAAAACACACCTTACAAAAGGCGCTGATTCGATTGTTGTGAGTAGCACTAAAAACTCTTCTGAAATCATTCAGTACATCACACGATCGGGCAAAACCAGTTTGCACACCTACATCGATCGCGATCATATGTCGCTTGGCGATTATGGCAAATGGAGTGTCCTTTTCGCATGGCTGCCCTTTGCCTTCAGCCAATCGCTTCGCTGCCTTACAAGCGCATATCGTAGCACACTTGCTCTGACCATTGCCGAGGTGCCTGAAATTGCCGCGATACTTCAGTTTTCCAAAAGGAATCGCATTCACATGGTCTATGATTTTTTACCGTATGAGGTAGATAGTAATTTCATGTATCTGCTGTTTCGGGAAAGCCACATAGGCGTTTTCAAAATACCTTCTTCCGGTCCATTGGCCACGCACCATAAGATTCTGCTGGCCGATCATTTGGCGCTCAGCACGCCCTATCATTTGGAGGAAATCAAGAAATTCAATTCGACTATCCGCATCGGACAATCGCACATGTGGCCGCCCGAAAAAGCACACATGTATTACTCGAAGTACAAAAACAATTGTGCTTGGGAGGAATCGGGCACCATAGGCTTTTACAGCCATGGTGAGTGGATTCGCAAAGCGGAGAAACAGTCGGACTATGGCGGGCGAATTGGAGATGCCGAAGAAGCCATTTTGAATATGCTCGGCACCATCGTTCAACGCAACCCTAACTTTAAGTTACGTGTCTTTCCGCATCCGCGTGAGCTCAAGCTTGAGTCGCGACGTGAAATGCAAGCCCACTATCGTCGATGCATTGGCCACGATGCATTTGAGATTTTCACCCAGCCTGGAGGAACGTCGCAGCATTTTGCCAAGGCAGAAATTGCAATAGCGGCATTCAGCACCATTCTGTATGAGCGCCTTTACAGCGGATATAAAACCCTCATCGGCAACATGTTTATCTATGAGTTCCCGATGAATCAAAGTGCCTTGAACTCCGTTTGTTTCAAGACACCGACAGAGCTCGAAGAATTGTTGAAACGATTTGGCGATATGGATGCTGATACTTTTTTCGCAACCACAGGGCTCAGCAATTATCGCTTGGAAGCATACCCAGAACCTTAATCCACACCATGAATATTTTGCTCATCAACTACGACTTTCCGCCCAACCCGGGTATTGGTGGCAGGCGGTGGGCTAAACTGGCGAAATACATGGCCTTGAAGGGGCA
>JBILIX010000017.1:0-15023 GCA_044368835.1 Flavobacteriales bacterium
TTTTTGAATTCACCGTGCGTGTCGGGAAAGTGAAATCCAATATCGCGCATATTCGCTGCACCCAAAAGTGCGTCACATATTGCGTGCAGCAACACATCCGCATCGCTGTGGCCTAGTGCACCTTTCGGGTGCTCAATTTTGACTCCACCCAACCAAAGGTCTCGGCCTTCAGTCAGTTGATGTACGTCAAATCCAAAGCCAACGCGAATATTCATTTAGATTGGGTTACTCGGTGGGTTCTTCGTCGTTATTGCCACCTGCACCAAGTGCAAATCGCATGGTAAAGCGAAGCGTATTCGCCAACGGATTTTGTTGGGTTGTGCTAATGAGGTAAGACATATCGATGGTCAATACCTGATACTTCAGGCCTGCCCCCAGCGTTATGAATTGGCGATTTCCTTTGGTGTAGTTTTCATAGAAATAACCGGTTCGAAACGCAAATTGCTGATCATACCAATATTCGAAACCCCCGCCGATGTTGATTTCCCTGAGTTCCTCTCTGAATACGGTTCCGGGAATAATTGTTCCTTCATTGCTCACATCGCCGGGTGCGTCGTAAAATGATTGTACCATGCCTGTGGCAACACCCACATCGGGATTGAGTCCGGCTAAGATGCTATCACCCTCCAGGTTGTAGCGGGGTGGGGTAGGCACGAGTAGCTTGCTAAAGTCAACAAGGGTGGTAATTTGGTTGTACTTATCCAAATCAATTGTGAATGCGGTACCCAACTTCAAATTAGTTGGTATGAAGTCGCGCTTGTCGCTATTCGTGTAGCGCATTTTGTTTCCGACATTGCTGATGTTGGCTCCGATGTTAAGTCGAGCATCGCGGCCATTAACTTTCAAACGTTTGTTGGAGTAAAATGCACTCACATCGGCCGCAACGCCCATTCCGGGTTTACTATCTGCGCCAAGTACGTTTTGTCCTCCGGTTAGGTTGGAGTAGATGTATCTAATTGCGATTCCTCCGCTGAATTGTTCGCTGAATTTTTGTCCGAATGACATGTCGAGCGAAAACTCGTTGGGTTTGAAATCACGAATTTGAGTCCCTACTTCATCCGTGAATGTGATGTTGCCCAGGGTGAAGTATCGCAGTGATCCTCCGATCGCTTGGTTCTTGGAGAGTTTTTTATATCCACTCAAATAGGCCAGGCTCATATCGTTTACGAGAGCTCTCAACCACGGCGAGTAGGAGAGAGATAGCTCTACATCTTCTTCTACGAAGGCTAGTTTAGCGGCATTCCAGAAAGTAGCGTTGGCATCAGGGCTGAGTGCAACGCCGGCATCTCCCATAGCCCCTGAACGAGAATCAGGAGTGATTTGAAGGAAGGGAACCGCCGTAGTAATGGTGTTTAGTTGCCAAGTGCTACGTTCTTCATCACCTGTGTTATTGAGTTGTGCAAGAGCATTGGAGCCAAACGCGACCAATGAAATTGCTGTAGCCAAGTACTTATGCATGTTTTTCTTTTTCAAGGTAATTGCAAATATAGGAATGGATGTGGGCTTAATATTATTTCAGGATAACCAGTTTCTCATAGTGTTCAGCCAATTGCCCCTCTTCATTTCGAACTTCCAGTCGGTAGACATACACCCCCTTTCCGATTCGGTCACCAAAATCGTCGGTGCCATCCCATGGAATAGGCTGTGATCTATAACCTTCTTGAAGAACTTGTTGTTCAATCGTCTTTACAAGTTTGCCGCTAACTGTGAAAATTTGAACGCGAACGTCCAGCGCTGTGCAGACTTGATTGTGCTCGAACATGAATTCAGTATAGGTCGTGAACGGGTTGGGGTAATTCAACACGTGATCAAGAGCAATTGAGCTATTGTCGGCAACGACAAACTCAATATTGGCATTCGAAGAGTTGTTATGAACGTCCCAGGCCTTCAGGGAAAGGGTGTGATTTCCTTCGGATAGTTCAGGCAGCTGATATCGGACTTCGCCGCTTTTATAGGTATCCAAATCAGTTTCGTAATACTCATTCAAAATGATGGGTTGCTGAGAGTCGTTGTCAATCACCGCGGTAAGGTCATGTCCTATGCCGTTTCCAACCGTGTTGATGCCGTTCTCGTCGCGCAAGCGCGCCAGCAGAATAGGGCGCGTATCGCTTATTCCGCCTGATACAAAGAGGGTGTCATTTAGATACAATTCAATTTCCGGCCCTACACGGTTGAGCTCTGCTCCACTGAGCGAACCGCCAATGCGAAAGCGGTTAGAATAGCCATGTCCATCCGTATTTCCTGCAACCGTGTAGTAGCTCACACGCGCCGTGTCTACTACGTAGTTGATATCGAATGGAACAACAAACTCAAATTGGAAATCGCCATTTACTACGCTGGCTTTTCCTTTGAAAATGTTTTTATTAAACACGTCATATTCTTGAATCACACCATTGGTGCCGTCAAAGTCATTGTTTTGTGTGTAAACGCGTGTTTCCTTGTCGAATACCGTGGGGTAAATAAAACCATTGTATCCCGTCAGTTTATTTCCATTTTCATCCGCAATATATCCCGAGAATTTGACCTCTTGCAAGGCTTTCAGATTGTCGGTAAATTCTTCGATGGGCACGTTATTGATGGAAGTGGTAACAACGTTGTATTTGGGGTAGCTCATTTTCAGCGCGGGGTCACCCAATAGGCTGAAGTTTGGTTTGCTGCTGTTGGAAGGATTTACACCATTCTTCGTGAGCATGTTGATCATGCCTAAGCTGAGGTTGCTGATGTTCTCATCTTCTAATGCTACATCGAAGAAGGCAAGATCCATTTCCATATTAGATCCTGCGAAAACAACACGTGTAGTGGTGAGCATTGCAATGGCCCCACCATCAGGGTTCATCACGAGTATTTCACCTGCGCTGTTAACGCCGGGGTCATCGTAGCGAGCTAATTCGCATGTTGCGGTGAGGAAAACGGGAAGTCTGAATTTGTTTGACCAGGCACCTATTGTGTTTAGGTCGAGTATGCGCTCATGGGCCCAACCACGTTCACCACCATGGCCGAGATAGGTGACCAGAAGTGAGCCGTTTTGAACCCTATTACGAATGGCTTCTTCGCCTTCCGGGTAGCGTTCACCACCTGGAGTCGATTCCTGTTTGTAAGCGTCCATGTACGTTTTAATTACGTCGTACTCCGGATAACGATTTCTCACGATGTCCGAAAGCTCATCAGCGTCTTGCAAGTGAATTTGTTCAGTTGGTCCGGCATTTCCATCTTGGTCGTCGGCGACAAAGGTGATGAGGTTGCGCCAAGAGCCGAAGGGCGATTGAGCTTCAACACCGAGGCAACTGGCTGCTCCACCGGCATTCGTATTTTGAGCCAAGTAGGTCCGCACTTTATCGATATACGATGTGCCTTCCGTTTGATCGGAGGCAGGGATTCTTCCAATACCTGCATCCAATAAATTTGAGCTGCTTTCATCGTCATCATCACTCAGAAACACAAAATAGTCGTCACTCACTGCCGACCACGCGGGGCTCAACGATTCGCTGGTTTCATAGATGATAACGTTAGCACCATTGAAAGCAGCCGAACCTTTGTTGTTGCTGAAGTCGCCGTCGCCAAAGAGCAAGAGATTTTGTGGCATCTGCTCGGTGTTTCCTTGAGCTCTGTCGTAGAGCATTTTCATCAGCATGCGTATCGCGGTAACATCCGGATTGCCGCTCGAGAATTCATTGAAAATCTCCTCCTGTGAAACAACGATGGTTGAAGTGCCCAGACCGTTGTGTATTTCGGCAAGTGCTTCCGCTGAGGCGCGATGAGCGGGTGCCGCAACAATTACATAGTCGATGTTTGAAAGACCATGCAGGTTTTGGTTGGCAACAGGGCCCTTAGCTGTCGGAGTGAGATAGCCGCTGTTGGCAAATGCAATGTACTCGTGGAGTGAAGAAGTGGATGCTTTAAATTCAGCAAGGGTTTCGCCGGCAGCATAGGATACACGCTGCGGATTGATAGGGTCTGTAATATCCCACAATTGAAAAACACCCGAAGAATTGCTCAGTTGAAACAACCCAACGTTGCCAATCCCTACGCTCACGGTATCTCGGAATTTCATTTGTGAGCCCGACATATTCAATGAGCGAGTGGCGTTCAGCCGCAAAAAATCAACCCATCCAAGTACTTCCGCTGTGTTGCTGTATTTGTTGAATTGCAGATTGACGGTTACCGATGATCCGGAAGGGGTAAATGGCAATGAAATTCGCTCGGCAGTTGCAACAGCAGACAACACTCCATCGCCTGTGCTTACAGGGGAAGTTTGCTCAGAGGCTCCGCCAACGGTAACGGTCCAATTGCTCGAGCCTCCCAGCGAACGAACAGCTAAATTGGCTTCTAGTAATGCGGGGGTATCTGAAATTAAATTAGGCATCGTGAAGCTGTAAGAGCCCGACGTGTTGATGTCATATTGTTCGCCGAAAAACTCTCTACCTGTTCTGCCGATATTGTAGAGGTCTGTTTCAATGAATTGATAATCTTGAAAGCGGGTAATGGTTTGTGTCGCGGGAAGGTCGGTGGTTGCTGCCTGTTGAATGCGAAGCGGCTCCGTATCGTCAACGCGAATGAAATAATAAGCAGAATCGGAGTAGTAATGTTTGTTGTGCCGCCAGCGCTTTTGTTGAGTATCGCTGTTTATTTCTCGTTCCCAGGTATCTGCACCTTTGCCATAGAAAAGAATGAAGTCATTGTCCTGAAAAACATCGTCTTCTTCTCCTTGAAAGAACACAGCACATTTTTGCAAATCGTCAAAACGAGGTTCAAGATTGGATGATGGCAGGAGGCTGCCTCCATTGCCGTATACATTGATTGCCTGTGGACTTAAATCAGCGATGTTGACCCCTAGTTGGTTGAACGTGTTTTTGTCAATCTTATAGATACCATCTCGCGCTATGGCAATTTTAAACCAGGTGCCCTCGCTCAAAACGGATTGCTGAGCGAAGTCGAGCATGCGCAGGTTTGGCTTTGGTCTTGATTCCCATTCAATAGCGATGTCGGCTTCTAGAATGCGCTCAATGCCTGCGGTCGTTTTGCGAAGAGGCAGCACTTCAACTACGAGATATGGTACCTCACGGGCGTCGGTGATTTTTGCTTCGTACTGCCATTCGCCCGTTAATCGGGATAGGCCAGAATGAGCGATGTTGCTATTCATATATTCCGTTTGAAGAGGGGTAATGCGGACGGAATTAATTCGGCCGAATTTTTTTAACGCTTCCCTGTGAACAATTGAGGGAAGATTGTCAAAATCGCTTGAAGGCACTGATTCTTCGAAGTTCAGTTCACTTGCGGCAATGCCCTGAGATGATTTGTTTTCCGTCCATTGTAACCTTTTCCGGAGGTTTATAGTTTCAACGGATTGGGATGAGAGAGTGTTGCAAAAAGCTAAAAAACAGAATATCAGGAGTTTGTGTAGTAGTCTCATGCGATTTTTTTCGTTGGGCGCAACGGCTTAAACCATTTGGTAGTCTGATTATTGCAACGGCGGCGCAATTTTTTTCCTCGCAAAGTTGTTGTATTATTGCTCATTCTTTTCAACCACCCAAAAAAGAAATTGTTTCTCTATGAACAAAAGCTTAAGACTGATTCTTGCCTTAATGTCGGTGCTGGTGCTAGCCAATGACATGCGTGCTCAAGATCCTGAGTTCACGCAGTTCTATGCAAACCCGCTCTACTTAAACCCGGCCTTCGCAGGAACCAATCGCTGTCCGCGTTTGGTGATGAACTATCGCAATCAGTGGCCTTCACTCACAGGTAATTTTGTTACCACTAGCGCTACATACGACCAACACGTGCCAACCATTCAAGGTGGTTTGGGACTGATTGTTCTCAATGATCGCGCAGCGCAGGGCACGCTCAATACGACCACCGTGAGTGGCATTTACTCTTACCAGCAACCTATTTCCCGCAAGTTTTCTATCAAGGCTGGTTTTCAGGCAAGTTATTTTCAAAAGACGCTCGATTGGAGCAGACTAACGTTTGGTGATATGATCGACCCTCGCAAAGGGTTCATCTATCAGACCAACGACGTGCAGCGCGGAGGCCAGGTAAAGGCCATCGATTTTTCTGCCGGTTTGCTTGGATTCAGTGATAAGTTTTACGGTGGTGTTGCTGTTCACCACCTCAATGAGCCGAATGAATCGCTCATTTTAGGAACCAGCCGTTTGCCGATGAAATACACGGTGCATGCAGGTGCTGTTATTCCAATCGAGAAAAAGAGCAAAGACAATGACGCCCGTCTGTCACCCAATTTGCTCTACCGTCGTCAAGGGGAGTTCCAGCAGTTGAATTTGGGTATGTATGTGAGCAAAGGACCATTGGTGGCTGGTGTTTGGTTTCGCGGTCTTCTTTTCGGACAAACCTACAGAGACGCTTTCATTGCAACCATCGGAATCCAAACTGATATTGTGCGATTTGGATATAGCTATGACGTGACCATTTCGGAGCTGACGCCATCAACGGGAGGCTCGCATGAAGTTTCACTCGGCATCAACTTCGAATGCCGCCAGAAAAAAAAGAAGTTCCGCACAATAGCCTGTCCATCTTTCTAGTTGGATACACTGTTTAAACGATAAAACGAACCATCAAAATCAAAGGGAAATCATGAAAACCGTTTCTAAGATGTTCTTCGGATTGGCCGCCATTGCAGTAGCGTCCATCTTTACGTCGTGCGACAAAGAACGATCGGGTGCTACCGGTTGGGCTTACAACGACGAGAATAATGGAGGTTTCGAACGTCAAGAGTATGTTGAACAGGAAACCGGACCGGGCCTAGTGCTTGTGGAAGGCGGTACGTTCACCATGGGTCGAGTAGAAGACGATTTAAACTTTGCTTGGGATAACATTCCACGCCGCGTCACTGTATCATCGTTTTACATGGATGAAACCGAGGTGACCAACCAATTTTGGTTGGATTACCTGCATTGGTTGAAATTGGTTTATGGAGACACCTATCCTGAATTGATTAACCGTGCTCTGCCCGATACCAACATCTGGCGTGAGGTATCTGAATACAACGAGCCTCAGGTGGATTATTACTTGCGCCACCCAGCCTACCGCGATTACCCTGTGGTGGGAGTTAGTTGGTTGCAAGCAAGCGAATATTGCGTATGGCGCACCGACCGTGTGAACGAGTTGATCTTGATTCGCGAGGGCTTGATGACATACAACCCGACCGGTCAGGCTGACGAAGAACACTTTACTACCGACTCTTATTTGTCAGGCCAGTATTCAGGTGATGCCGCCTCAGGTGGTTTGAAGGACTACAACCCTAAAGGAACAGGGAATCGACTTGTTACCATATCGGACGGATTTATTTTGCCTCGTTACCGCTTGCCCACAGAGGCTGAATGGGAATATGCTGCATTGGGTCTTATCGGGAATTCATTTCAGGAATTAATTACGGATCGTCGCACCTATCCATGGAATGGGCACTATGTGCGTAACGACGACAATGCCGGTCGTTTCTTCGGAACCATTCGCGCCAACTTCGTGC
Organism: Flavobacteriales bacterium; assembly: GCA_044368835.1. GTDB lineage: Bacteria > Bacteroidota > Bacteroidia > Flavobacteriales_D > Sanyastnellaceae > JAIBBG01. The sequence continues at coordinate 7,481 of JBILIX010000017.1, forward strand.
GCGGAGCGGGTGACTACATGGGTGTTGCCGGTTACTTGAATGATAACGCTGATATCACTGCACCTGTTTATGCTTATCCTCCGAATGATTATGGTTTGTATAACATGTCGGGTAACGTGTCTGAGTGGGTAATGGATGTATATCGTCCACTTTCTCCTGAAGACAAGAGTGAGTTCCGTCCATTCCGTGGTAATGTCTACAAGACACGCGTTTTGAACAGCGACGGAAGTTTTTCGGATAAGCATGACAAGAATATCTACGACATCGATGGCGTAGCTTATTTCCTGAAGAACTATCAAGAACAAGCAGGCGCGCGTTTGACACAAACTTCGTTGACGCTTATTGACCAGTGCAATCAAAAGATAACATCAGCGCAGGAAAAAGTGAAGGAGCGCAAAGATGATGAGGCGCAAGATGCCATGCAGGAAGCAATGGATTTGGTCACTGACTCTGAGGATCTGGTTGCAGCGGATTTGCGCGATGGTATGTCCGATTACATTGTAAGCACTCCCGGTGAGGTGAAGCGCCGCAATGTAACAGTTGAAGAGAATATTGACCGCCGCAATTACCGAAAGGCAGATTATATTGACTACCGCGACGGTGATTTCAATAGCAGTATTTATTATGCAAATGCGGATATGGAGCAAGATAAGAACCGCATGTATGAATGGGGCGTAACCACACTCATCAACGACCGTGCTCGTGTTTACAAGGGCGGCAACTGGAGAGACCGTGCATACTACACGATTCCAGGAACTCGCCGTTACTTGGATGAGCGTCGCTCGATGTCGACACTCGGTTTCCGTTGTGCGATGGATCGTTTGGGAAGCCCTACCGGAATTGCTTCCGGCGAATAAGTAGAAGGTTGTTCAAATTTCGATATTGAAACCCCGATCAAAGCGATCGGGGTTTTTACTTTTAGTGCATGATTCAACGCATTTTTGAGCAGTTCTTAAACGTGCGCAGTGTAACGACTGACACGCGCAAAATCAATCAGGGCGATATCTTCTTCGCTTTGAAGGGAGGTAATTTCAATGGCAACACGTTCGCTGCAAAGGCACTGGAAATGGGTGCATCGATGGTGGTGATTGATGAGCCGCAACAGCCTCATGATGAACGAATGGTGTTGGTGGATGATGTGCTCACCGCATTGCAGCAGGTAGCTAAGATGTATCGTCAAAGTTTGAATATCCCATTTCTGGCGATTACAGGAAGTAACGGTAAAACAACCACCAAGGAGCTGATTCGCGATGTGTTGGCTCGTCGTTATCGTGTGAGTGCTACAATCGGTAATTTGAATAACCATATCGGTGTGCCGCTGACGCTGCTCGCTATACCTGCCGATTGCGAAGTGGCGATTATTGAAATGGGCGCCAACCATCAAGGAGAAATACGCAGCTACTGCGAATATGCATTGCCTACACATGCGCTCATCACCAACATGGGAAAGGCGCATCTGGAAGGTTTTGGCGGAGAGGAAGGCGTGGTGAAGGGGAAGAAGGAATTGTATGACAACGTGCATGGCTCGGGCGGCGTCATTTTCGTGAATACGGATTTGGAGAAATTGCGGATAGCTTCTGAGGGCATGAAGACCATTCCCTATGCAAGCAGCGATTTGGAATGCGTTTCGGAAAGCCCGACACTGGTCTATGCGCATGTGCAGAACGATGAGCGCACGGAATATGCGACGCAACTTGCGGGTGCATACAACCTCTTCAATATAGCTTCGGCGATTGTGGTTGGAGAGCACTTCGGCGTATCGAACGAACAAATTAATGCCGCCATTTGCGCCTACACGCCCGAGAACAATCGTTCGCAGGTGAAGCACACTCAGCGCAACACGCTCATCATGGACGCTTACAATGCCAATCCAACAAGCTTAGAGTTTGCGCTGGAAGCGCTGAGCAAGCAGTCATCTGATCAGAAGTTTTTTGTAATCGGTGATATGCTGGAGCTTGGTGACATGGGGCCGGCGGAGCACCGGCACATCATCGAAGTGGCCAAGCGGTTAGGCTTGAAGGGGGTTTTGGTAGGGCCTATCTTTAAGTCCATTTGGAAGGTAGGTGATTATGATGTGTTTGAAAATAACATTGCTGCCAAAGCCCACCTGGAAGCACTCGCTATGCGTGATCATGTGGTATTGATTAAGGGGTCGCGCGGAATTAAACTCGAAGAAGTAGTAAGCGCGCTGTGACGCGGTAATTTTGCAACCGACTATGAGCAAGAAAAATTTCATTGAAGAATTGAAGTGGCGCGGCATGCTGCACGATGTGATGCCGGGCACGGAAGACGAACTGCAGAAGGGAATGGTGCGGGGCTACATTGGCTTCGACCCCACTGCCGATTCACTTGGCGTGGGCAATCTCGTTCAGATCATGACACTGTTGCACTTTCAGCAATGCGGGCATAAGCCGATGGCCTTGATTGGTGGCGCAACTGGTATGGTGGGCGACCCCAGTGGTAAGAGTGCCGAGCGCAACTTGCTCGATGAAGAAACATTGCGACACAACCAAGCGTGTCAGCAAAAGCAGATTGAGAAATTTCTTGATTTCAATTGCGGTGAGAACTCCGCTGCAATGGTGAACAACTACGACTGGTTCAAGTCGTTCGGTTTTTTGGAATTCATTCGCGATGTGGGCAAGCACATCAGCGTGAATTATATGATGGCGAAAGATTCGGTGAAGAACCGCTTGGAAACAGGCATGTCGTTTACCGAGTTCAGCTATCAGTTGGTGCAAGGGTATGACTTCTATTTTTTGTGGAAGAACAAAGGCGTGATGCTGCAAATGGGCGGAAGCGACCAATGGGGAAATATCGTAACGGGCACCGAATTGATACGTCGCAAAGACGGTGGACAAGCGTTTGCACTTACTACGCCGCTCATTAAGAAGGCCGACGGAACCAAGTTCGGAAAAACGGAGGGCGGCAATATTTGGTTGGATCCCAAGCGCACTTCACCGTATAAGTTTTATCAGTTTTGGTTGAATGCGAGTGATGCTGATGTGGCTAATTACATCCGCATTTTCACGTTGAATACCCGCGAAGAAATTGAAGCGCTGGAAGCTGAACAGCAGCTTGATCCGAGTAAGCGCCCCATGCAGAAGGCATTGGCAAAGGATATATCCTGTCGCGTGCATTCACTGGCCGATTATGAAGCGGCGGTAGCGGCATCGGAGATATTGTTTGGCAAGAGCACCGATGAAGATTTGCGCAAGCTCAGCGGAGAGACGTTGATGGAGATTTTCGAAGGCGTTCCGCAAGGCAATGTCGGTGCCGATGAACTGTCGGCAGGACTTTCTATTGTCGATGCCATGGTGAAGAGCGGCTTCATGAAGTCGAACGGCGAAGCGCGCAGGGCCTTGCAAGAAGGCAGCATCAGCGTGAACAAAGTAAAAGCCGACGCCGAGCGCGTTCTCACCCAATCCGATGTATTGGCGGGTGGAGTGGTGTTGTTGCAGAGGGGGAAGAAGAATTATTTTTTGCTGCGCGTTGATTAGTTTTTAACCGCAAAGGCGCAGAGAACGCAAAGTTTTTTGTTTATTTCCTCTGCGCTCTTTGCGTCTCTGCGGTTAAAAAAAAACTCACTCAATAAGTCCGTTGACAACTCTTCGAATGCCATTTTTCAAATGGACTGTATGGAAGTTGATGAGCAGTCCAAGTCTGTAATCGCCTTGTTTGAGATAGCTGAGAAGTTGCGCAAGATGGATATCGTGAATTTCGCTTACCGTTTTGGTTTCAATCACGAGTTTGTTTTCAACGAGCATATCCATTCGGAATCCGCAATCGAGTTGAATGCCTTTGTAGGTGATTGGGATTGCAATTTCTTTTTCGACCTGAAAACCAAGTTTGGAGAGCTCATAGAACAGGCATTCTTGATAGACTTTTTCCAGCAATCCGGGCCCTAGTTCTTTGTGAACATTGATTGCTGCGCCGACGACTGAGTAGCTGAGTTTTTGGTATGTCATTTTTACCTGCAAGATTCTGCAAGTTCAGGGTGGCATGCAACCTATAAATTATAGGAATATATGCTTGATATTTTTCACCGCAAAGGCGCAAATTTCGCAAAGCTTCTTTGATAAAACTTCTTTGCGTCCTTTGCGCCTTTGCGGTAAAAAAATGCGGTTAAAAACAAAAAATAAACCGGTCCCTCTCGAGCCCGGCTTATTTGTTTAGGAAATCATGATAGTCAAAAACCGAAAGGGTGTTGCAGCACGCCTAGCGGCTTCAGTTTTATCGTGGAGCTGAACTCCGAAAGAAAGACGATTGGTGCTGTTAAAGGTTGCTTGCAAAGTTGTTGACACGAATGCACGAGTTTGTTCAATTACGCGCCCCTTTAATCCTACAATCCTGCTTTCCTATAATCCTTGCTGATTACACCACCATCAGATTACACCCCCTTACATCGGCGTGGTCGAAGCGTCCGGTAACTTCAAATGTGCCGTCGGGGTTGACGATGCCGAGGTCTTGCGTGGCAATGAATGCACAGGAGTCCAGGTTTGCCAGGTCGATTATGTTGAGCCCTCCTTTACCTGCGGGGAAATTGCTCAGAGGGTCTTGCACGTCGCGCACCGATACGCTCATCCAGGGTGGGCAGCGGAAGATACCATCGCCTTGGGAGTATGCCTGTGAGAGCAATTCGGTCATGCCGTATTCGCTTTGAATGTGCGATGTCTGAAAAGCTTCCTTCAGGATGCGGTGCACCTCTTCGCGGATGAGTTCTTTGCGACGGCCTTTCATGCCACCCGTTTCCATGAAAACGGTATTGGGTAATGGTGTTGGCATTTGCTCTGCGAAGTCGAGTAGCGCGAATGTGACGCCGAGTACTAGGTTTTTCTTGCCTTCTGCTTCATTCCGCAACAGTTGCTCTCGCAGTTCGTCGTGATGATGCAGAAAAAATCCGCTGCCCGGTTGTGCCTGTGCGATGAGTTCTTCGGTCATGAGGATGAGCGATGAACCTTCGCGCTCAAGGTAGGAGGGAAGCAACGCGTATATGACATAGTCCGAAGGGGAGCCGTATTGCAATTCGAACGCTTGCTGGAAGGCACGGCGGTAAGTGACGAGCGAACGCACCTCATGCCTGCTTTTATCGGTGCCTGTTGTTCCACTGCTGGTGAAGGTGATTTCGGGAGGAAAATCGCCTGTGGTTACGCGGTGGGTCTTGAAAAACGCTATAGGCAGATAGGGAATGTCGGATGTGTGTTGTATTTCAGAGGCATTGACTTTTATCGCCTTCAGGTATTGGCGATAGATATCGCAATGACCCGCCTGATGTCGGAATATCTCCAATGCCGCCTCGTTGCGAGCAGCAACCGAGGAGATGGAAAAGGGATCAGGTAGATTTTTCATTCGGGAACAAAGAAAATCGATAGTTTTGAGCATCATGAAGCACGCACTCATTTTATTCGGAATTTCTTTGGTTTTCTCGGCCTGTATAGAGCGCGAGAAGTTTCCGGATGAGCCCAGGTTGTTATCGGGCCGACTCGATGTGGCAGGAAGTGGAGCCACCATGGTGTTGAGTTTTACCGATGGCGATGGAAATTTTGGATTGGAAGAGGGAGATACTACTGGAGTGTTTGATCCGTGTATTCGCCGGTGGAATCTATACGCAGAGTATTATGAGAAGCAGAATGGTGAATGGGTCCCGATAGCCATTGACCCCTGCGATGGACCCCTTCCTGATGGCGATGTAGCATTTTATTATGTAGTGCCGTGGGCAAAACCAACAGGGCAAGATCAAACGCAAGAAGGTGAAATCAGTATCGATATGGCGATCTGGAATTTGCCCAGTGAGTTTGATACCGTACTATTCAAAGTCAAAATCGTGGACCGCGATATGAATGAGAGCAATGTCGTGGAGGTGGGACCCATTGTGAAGTAATAAGTGCTAGGTACTAGGTGCGAAGGACCTGACCTTTGCACTTCGCACATTGCACTTCGCACCTCGCACCTATACTGCTAGAGCGTCCTCAGCGTGCTCTCGGTGCGCGTTTGCCGAGCCGTAAACAGGGCCTTGATATTCTTCGTTGTAGGCTAAGGCTAGGTTCAACACGTAAAACACGTTGAACACGCATACCAAGATGTAGTCTATCAACGAGTACTTACCAAACGACTGCGCTAATTCGACGCATAGGCGGAAGAAGAAGTAAATGTTGTAAAAAGGAACCAAGAAAAACGCTAGGTGGCTTACAGGCCTCCCCACCATTTTCAGAACAATAACTACATTCCAAACTGGAATTAATGCAGCCACCCAGGGCTGATCTGCTTTGGCGAACAAACGTGCCGCACCCAACGAACCAATGACGAGTAGGAAACCCACCAAGAACGTATACCCCGCATACTCATTCACCAATGATTGAAAAATGCTTGAGGAAATCATTGTAAAAATAGATTAAGTTATGTAAGGGACTTTTTCCCTCCATACATAAGACGAGGTGAAAATCAAAGGGTTGCCCCGAAATAGTGTCTAGTGACGAAAGACTGGTAACAAATGATGTTCGTCACCGTTTTGGTCGTTGTACGAAAGAGAGAGTTATGACGAAGGCTAATGCTCCTGTTGCAAAAGCACTCCCTTCACAAATTAGTCATTAGTCACTGAGGCATTAATCATTAGTATCTAAATGATGCACACGACCGTCTTGGCCGTCGTACTGAAGAGAGAAGTATGAGGATAGACAAATGCACAATTAGCAAAGGTGTTCCCTTTACAATCTAATCACTAGTCTTTCATCATTAGTGCTTAATTGATGCACACGACCGTTTTGGTCGTTGTACTAGAGAGAGAATTATGACGAGGGACTAATGACCGATTTGCAAAGGCGTTCCGTTTACAAATTAGTCATTAGTCACTAGTCATTCATAATTAGTACCTATAAGTATCCGACTTATACGGCCCTTCCACTTTCACACCGATGTAGTCGGCCTGGCTTGTAGTAAGGACTTCGAGTTCGACGTTCACCTTGGCAAGGTGCAGGCGTGCAACCTTCTCATCGAGTTGCTTAGGCAACACATATACCTTGTTTTCGTAGTTCTTGTGGTTTTCCCAAAGTTCCAATTGAGCAATCGTTTGGTTGGTGAACGAGGCGCTCATTACAAATGATGGGTGACCTGTAGCACAACCTAGATTCACCAAACGGCCTTCAGCCAATACGATGATGTCTTTGTCACCGATTGAGTATTTATCAACCTGAGGCTTGATGGTGTCTTTAGTGTTGCCATAGTTGTCGTTCAACCAAGCCATATCGATTTCGTTGTCGAAGTGACCGATGTTACAAACCACAGCGTTGTGCTTCATGTTTTTGAAGTGACGATCTACGATGATGTTGTGGTTACCGGTAGCAGTTACTACGATATCGGCTTCAGGAATGGCGTTATCCATTTTCTTCACCTCGTAGCCTTCCATGGCTGCTTGCAATGCGCAGATTGGGTCTATTTCAGACACCATAACGCGAACACCTGCATTACGCAGTGAGTCGGCAGAACCTTTTCCTACGTCACCGAAACCTGCAACAACTGCCACTTTACCGGCCATCATAAGGTCGGTAGC
>JBILIX010000204.1:0-4557 GCA_044368835.1 Flavobacteriales bacterium
ATTATTTTCGCTCGATTCTCTGCCACGCCCTTCTTTTCATACGCCCACTTGCGGCAGATTTTAATGGCAGTCTCAACACCTTCAGCGCCGGTGTTCATTGGCAGAATTCGGTCGTAACCGAAAAACTCACAGATAAACTTCTCATAAGGACCCAACGAACTATTGTAAAAAGCCCGGCTAGTGAGCGCCAATTGGGACGCCTGTTCAATCAAGGCTTTTGTTATTACAGGGTGGCAATGCCCTTGGTTTACGGCCGAATAGGCAGACAAGAAATCGTAATATCTCTTACCATCGACATCCCATACATAGACGCCTTCGCCCCTATCGAGCACGACAGGCAGCGGATGGTAGTTGTGGGCACCGTATTTTTCTTCCAGCTCCATAATGGCATGGGCACGGGAAGTAGATTGAGACAAGGAGACCATACAAGTATTTTTCGCGAAGATACGATGCCGTGTGGCGCACAAGCAGACTGAAAATGAATGGTGCTTGAAACATTCAATCCTTAAATGCTTTATTTTCGCGGCTCACAACAAATTCTTAATACCAATGGCAGGAAAAGTAACTTTTACCATGATTAAGCCCGATGCAACCGCTGCGGGTCACACAGGAAAAATCATTGACAAAATTCTCGAAGCAGGCTTCTCGATCAAAGCAATGAAGTTGACTCAATTGAGCAAGGAAGAAGCAGGCAAATTTTACGAAGTTCACAAAGAGCGCCCATTTTACGGCGAGTTGGTTGAATACATGACCAGTGGACCAATCGTAGCGGCCATTTTGGTTAAAGACAATGCTGTTGAGGATTTCCGCGCCCTGATTGGAGCAACCGACCCTCAGAAGGCAGCCGAAGGAACTATTCGCCGCATGTTTGCTACAAGCATAGCAGCCAACGCAGTTCACGGCAGCGACAGCGACGAAAACGCCCTCATTGAAGGAGCGTTTTACTTCAGCACACGCGAACACGCATAATTAAATTTCGAATAACTGTTTTTTTTCAATGAACAAGATAAAGGTAGCCAACCCCATCGTTGAGATGGATGGCGACGAAATGACCCGCATTATTTGGAAATTCATCAAAGACAAGTTGATTTTCCCCTACCTGGAACTGGATATCAAATATTTTGATTTGGGTATGGAAAACCGCGATGCAACCGATGATCGCGTTACCGTGGAAAGCGCTGAAGCAACGTTGAAGTACAACGTTGCAGTGAAGTGCGCTACCATCACGCCCGACGAAGCACGCGTGAAAGAGTTCGGCTTGAAGAAGATGTGGAAGAGCCCAAACGGCACCATTCGTAACATCGTAGGTGGAACCGTTTTCCGCGAACCCATTATTTGCAAGAACATCCCGAAGCTTGTTCCCGGTTGGACGAAGCCAATCAATATTGGCCGTCATGCATTTGGCGATCAATACCGCGCAACCGACACTGTAATCAAGGGCAAAGGCAAACTCACCATGACATTCACTCCGGAAAACGGAGGGGACTCTAAATCATGGGAAGTCTACAATTTCGAAGGTGATGGTGTTGCTCTGAGCATGTACAACACCGACGAGAGCATTTACGGATTCGCTCGTAGTTGCTTCAACCAGGCAATTATGCGCAACTGGAACCTCTACTTCTCTTCCAAGAACACCATTCTGAAGGCTTATGATGGCCGCTTCAAAGACATATTTGAAGAAGTTTATCAAAACGAGTTCAAAGCAAAATTTGCAGAGCTCGGAATCAGTTACGAGCATCGTCTAATCGACGACATGGTGGCTTTCTGCATGAAGAGTGATGGAGGCTTTGTATGGGCTTGCAAAAACTACGACGGTGATGTGCAGAGCGATATCGTTGCTCAAGGTTTCGGTTCATTGGGACTGATGACTTCCGCGCTGATTACTCCGGATGGTAAAACAATGGAGGCTGAGGCTGCACACGGCACAGTTACTCGTCACTACCGCCAACATCAGCAAGGCAAGAAAACATCAACCAATCCTATTGCTTCCATCTTTGCTTGGACGCAAGGACTGGCTCATCGTGCAAAGCTTGACGGCAATGCAGAGCTTGCAAACTTCTCGCAAACGTTGGAGCAGGTTTGTGTTGACTTGGTTGAAGCCGGAAAAATGACGAAAGACCTTGCGGTTTGTATTCATGGCGACAAAACCAAGGAAGAGCACTATCTCTCAACAGAAGATTTCTTAGATGCAATCGATGCTGAGCTTCGTGTTCGAATGACAAAATAAACCTTTGTTATACCTCATAAAAAAACCCTCGCAGTGCGAGGGTTTTTTATTTTATTGATATTGGCTATTACTTACCATTCGCCATTTTCTCCATTTCCTTCTCGAAGGTATCCTTGAACTTTTCGTAGTTGTAATCTGCCTTCAATTTCTCGTTCTGAGAAAGACCTGAGTTGTAGGCATCAGCAATCTTGGAGCCGCTCAATTCGATAGCAACGTAGCTAACGAATGTTCCATTTTCACGCTGTGTCAACTTCTCACAGATTTCAATAGCACCGCGCAATTCCTGGTCTACAACTGTGCGAGCCATTTCCTGGAAAGTCTCGGTAACCTCTTCTTTGTTGTTGAACTCAGTTGAGTTTACGTAGTTGTCACCAACAATTTTCATAGTGCTGCTAATTGTTTTAGCCAACTCTGACTGAGCATTTGAACGAGCTTTCTTCTTTGCTGTCTCGCGATCCATGCTCTCACCTGTAGCAGTAGCACGGAATGCATCCTTGTTGCTCTGATATTGCTCACCGGTGCAGTATTCATTGATAAGCACTTCTCCGGTAGGCTTTGGTGTTTCAACGGCCTTCTTGTTTTTCTTGCACGAAGTAGCCATCAAAGCCACAACTGCAACAAGCATAACGAGTGTAAAATGACGAGTTTTCATAGGAAATAAATTATTTATTAATCGTGTTTGGTTTTGCTAAAGTAATTTCTACAACCGTGCCAAAGGCAATTTCGGATCATAAAATTGATTGGAGCAACTTGGGGGTTAATTGTTGCTCCACCTTTTCCTTCCCCTTTTTATACGCTTCGATACCGGCTGCATCCTTGTTTAATTGGAGCCCTTTTACTGAAGAGAGTGTTTCACTGAATGCAACATCGCCGCTCCTTCTGTTCTTCACTACCAGGTTAACTTCAAGAAAGGCAACCACAAACCCATTGGCCTGGCCACCTTCTTTCGTATTTGATTCAATGGTCGCAACAAAGTCTGCCTCAGCAGCATTGCCCGCTATGCGGAGCCCCTTCGAAACAAGAGCACCTGACAGGGCTGTTTGCAACACTCTACCGTTGGAAGGTGAACCATAATTCAACTCCGATGACGTAATATAAAAAGATGGAAGCACAGCCTCTATTGGCAACACCTTCTTCTCTGTTTTGAATGACTGAATAAACCCATCTTGAACTTTCTGATCCAGATCCTGAACCTTCAGTTTACTCATATCAAGTTCAATTGTAACAGCATTTCCGAGCCGTGAAAAGTTAACCTCGCTCACAGGCACAGCAGCGTGACCGACTTCCGTAGTAAGAACTTCACCTGTATGCGGTCCTTGGTTTTTCTCATAGCTGTACTTTACTGTTAGTCCCTTCACTGCTTGATTGCCGAGAAGCAGAGTAGCCAACACCTCCTGAGAAAACTTATTATCCGAAGTAAGAACCACTTTACTCTTATCGACCTTGAGTTGCAAACTACCGCACATTCGCTGCATGGCACTGAAAATCTCATTGTCGAGATAAACCTTACCGCTTGCAGACATGTATTCATTGCTTTCATTCCAATAATCCTTCAAGGCAAAAATGCCACGCATATAAAGGTCGAATGCCGCCGCAACGTTAGCATTTTGCTCTGCCGCAATCCCCTTTTGGTAAAAGTCATTGGATAGATTTAGTGCCGCCGATTTCTTCGCCATTTTCTGCGCTTGGTATTGCGCCTTATCGAGGCGATAAAAAACCCAGAACTCGTTTTTGTTTTCCCAAGTCCCTGCAATTTCATACTCATCAATTTTCGCATCCGTGGAGGTGGATACGTTCGAAATAAATTCCTCGCTGAAACTTTTATTCACTTCCAACGAATTGAGAAATGTTTGCCCTTGCACACGCACACTAATTTCCGAAGCCATGTCATTAAGTGCATTCTTCTTAGCAATGGTTTGATAATCGTAAGGGCGACTTAACTTACTGCACGATCCGACACCGATGTAATGCACGGAAGAATGCGGACGATTGCCAACCCATTCAGGTGGAGGTATTTCAATAGTGGCTTGTTGGCTTGCTACCGCAGTATCCTTTTTGCCTTTGCAGGCAGCCATTAGCGCTACTATGAGAATTATTAAAAGCCTGCTCAATTTCATTTTACTATCTCCTTTACTGCCACATCAATTGCAGTTGACATTTGAGTTGAAAGCTGACCGAGTAATGCGTTGCTCAATTCACCTGATGACTTTACATCTTGACGTGCGCTCATCATTGCCAATAATGCTCGGCGATCATTTTGATTCATGTTGGGAGCTCCTTGCCCGGCCGGCCAAAGTGTGTTCACATCCCCATCAAAACGACCATAAATA
>JBILIX010000205.1:0-4554 GCA_044368835.1 Flavobacteriales bacterium
TTCGAAATCTTAATCATATTCGTCATGCCCTGCTCACTGATAGGCATGGACGCGAGGTGAATAATGAATTCACCGTCTTTAATCAGGTTGTTTTTCTTGAGGAAGAAACGGATATCTGCAATGGTTTGGTCGGTGCTTACCATTTTGTCGTAGTGGAAAGCATGAACGCCCCACACCAAACTCATCTGCGTGAGTATTTTCTTGTTGCTCGTAAACACGAACACATTGGCGTTTGGACGCCAGCTCGAGATGCGGTATCCGGTGTACCCGCTGAATGACATGGTGACCAACGCCGATGCATTGACGCGTGCAGCCAGGCGGCATGCACTATAGCAAACGCTGTCGGTCATAAAACGTGATACATCAATATCACTTGGCATCTCTTCATGGTAATAGATGCCTCCGTACGTTTCTGCTTCGGTGATGATGTTGTTCATGATGCGAACGGCCTCTGCGGGGTATTTCCCAACAGAAGTTTCACCGCTGAGCATTACAGCATCGGCACCATCGAGCACTGCATTTGCAACGTCGGTCACCTCCGCACGTGTTGGAGTCATGTTGGTTACCATGCTCTCCATCATTTGTGTGGCCACAATTACCGGCTTTGCTGCCGAGACGCACTTCTTCACAATTTTCTTCTGGATGAGCGGCACTCGCTCTAGCGGTATTTCAACTCCCAAGTCGCCGCGGGCTACCATCACTGCATCTGTTTCACGAATGATATCGTCGATTTGATCGACAGCCTCCGGTTTTTCAATTTTAGCAACAACTTTCGCGTGCTTGTTGGCTTTGGCAATGATTTCCTTGAGCGCCACTACGTCCTGTGCGTTTCGCACGAACGATAACCCTATCCAATCGATATCGTTTTGCAGTGCAAACTCAAGATCCGACAAATCCTTTTCGGACAGTGAGGGCAATGAAACTTTTGTGTTGGGCAAATTCAATCCTTTTTTAGAGGAGAGTGGTCCGCCTTGAATAATCTCACACTCAACCGTGTCTACACCATTTGTAGATAAAATACGGAAGGCGAGCTTTCCATCATCAAGCAACACCGTTTCTCCGGCTTTAACATCGCGCGCAAATTCTTTATAGTTGGTGTAGATAATCTTATCGGTGCCTATTTGCTTGATGGTTGAAATGGTGATTTTGTTTCCTGTTACAATATTCACGCTGCCATTCTCCATTTCACCAACACGGAGTTTTGGGCCCTGCAAGTCGGCCAGCATCGAGGTATTTATGCCCAATTCTTTATTGATCTCGCGTATGGCATCGACCACCTTTTGATGATCCTCATAGGTTCCGTGTGAGAAGTTGAGTCGAGCTACATCGAGTCCGTTTTGAATCATTTGCATGAGCACTTCCTTCGAACTACTGCTAGGGCCTATGGTTGCTACTGTTTTTGTTTTATTCATGTTGCGTTGTTACCTGTTCTCATCGAGCAGGATGTCTTTGTGTTTTAACTTGTCGACTTCTTGTCGCTGAAACGCGAGTACAAAGTCGGTATTCCTTAAACCGGATTGGAGTTTTTTCATGACCGATTCCGACGGTTGTTCGATTTTCAATAGGTAATCGAACTGAATCAATTCGGGCATGAAAGTGCCATCCGGTGTTTTGTTATCGATCAATGTGAACACGGTTTGATCTACCGGGTGCGTCCAACGAAAACGGGCATGATGCGTAGTGGAGCGCTTTCCTTCAACTACAGCATCTTCAATACGCACGAGGCGCCATCCCAGTGTTTTGTTGAGCGACCAAGCCAGGCGATAGTCTTTTTCATGGCTGCTTACACCGATGATCTCAAAATCGTATTCGTCTTCTATTTCGAGGGTGTGAAAGGCCACTTACTGTCTCATTTACAAGCAGACAATTCCTGTTGTTGCCAAGGGCTAAAATCGACATAAAACAGGTTAACACAATCAGTTTCCTTCGAAACTTATTTGGTCAGGTGTGTTGATAGCGTAAATCAGGGAAGCCACCCTCACTGTGCAATGTAGCCTTGCAACCGAGATAAAACGCGCGATTGTCGCTCAGGTGACCGGCAGGGAAACCAAACGCGACAGGCACTTGAAGCTTTTCGGCGATGCTCTGAATAATCGCGTATTCTTGGGCTCCCCAAGGGTTATCACCTGGAAAACCGAAGGCCTTTGTGTTGTCTTTCATTTGGGTGAAACCCCCACAGATGATGGCTTTCACGTTGGAAAGCATGCCCGAACGGTAGAGCCCCCACAACATGCGATCGAGGTGATAGAGCATTTCGTCAACATCTTCAATGAACAATATCACATCCGATAGCTTTCGCCATGAATCGCTTCCGAGCATACTGTAGAGCACCGAAAGGTTGCCTCCCATTACGACGCCGCTCACCGGCTGCAGCAAGCCCTGTTCGGTCGATTTGAACGACATGAGTTCTCCAAAAAGAGCCTTCCGTAGATTTTCGATTGCCTCTTCCGTTGCATCCGGAAAAGAAATGGGCATGGTAGAGTGAATGGTGGCAATGCCTCGGCTGTTGAGGTGTGTGTGCAGCACCGTAATATCGCTGTAACCCGCAATCCACTTGGGGTTCGACTCAAAGCGTGAGAAATCGAGCAGGTCGATGGTATGCACCGTGCCATAGCCACCTCTTGCAATGATTACGGCTTTCACTTCTTCATCATCCAACAACGACTGCAACCCCTCGGCTCGTTGCTCGGCATTGCCCGCCAACTGAAAGTGCGGCGTGTGCACATTGGGAGCAACCTTCACTCGGAGGCCCCACGAGGTAAAGCGATCGATGGCAGGTTGCAATTGCTCGGCGGTTACCCAACGCGCTGTAGCTGCGATACCGATGCAATCGCCTGATTTTAGAAAAGGAGGAGTCTTGAATACCATCTCGAAACTATCTTGCGCTCCAAATCTGCACGCTCTAACGATACGTGCAGCATACCGCGGACTGTAGTTTTACACGTCCCTCTCAACACACCTTCATGAGCGAACCAAAACGATACCTCGTAACTTCCGCACTGCCCTACGCGAATGGCCCGTTGCACATTGGCCATATTGGCGGCGCCTATCTGAATGCCGATATTTATGTGCGATACCTTCGTCTGAAAGACAAAGACGTTGCATTCATTTGCGGCAGCGATGAGCACGGAGCCGCCATCACACTTCGTGCTAAAAAAGAAGGAAAAACACCTCGTGAAATCGTGGATTACTACCACGAATTGATGAAGAATGCTTTCGCAGACTTTGGTATTTCGTTCGACATTTACCACCGTACTTCTTCCGAAGAGCACAAGGAGATGTCGCAAGCCGTCTTCAAAAAACTGGAGGCTAAAGGCAGTTTTGAAGTAGAAACCTCACAGCAGTATTACGATGAGGAAGCAGGTCAGTTTTTGGCCGATCGTTACATAATAGGCACATGCCCCAACTGTTCGAGCGACAAAGCCTATGGCGACCAATGCGAGAAGTGTGGTCGCTCACTGAGCCCGCTTGAACTGATTGACCCGAAATCGACCTTGAGCGGCAGTAAGCCTGTGCTAAAAGAAACCTCGCACTGGTATTTACCCATGGCGCACCATGAATCGTGGATACGCGATTACATCGGCAAAGGAGAATTTCAAGGAAAATTGCACCACGACCCGAAAGAATGGAAGGCGCACGTGGTTGGTCAATGCATGAGTTGGGTGGATGGCGGTTTGCAAAGCCGCGCCATGACGCGCGATCTGGATTGGGGTGTACCCGTGCCGGTGGCAGGTGCCGACGGCAAGGTGCTGTATGTGTGGCTCGACGCTCCAATTGGCTATATCACCAACACGAAAGTGTGGGCCGATAAAAACGGAAAGAACTGGGAGGATTACTGGAAGAGCGACGACTCACGCCTCATTCATTTCATCGGTAAAGACAACATCGTATTTCACTGCATCATTTTCCCGATCATCTTAAAGGAGCACGGCGATTTCATTCTTCCGTATAATGTGCCTGCCAACGAATTCATGAATTTGGAGGGCGATAAAATTTCGACTTCCCGAAACTGGGCCGTGTGGTTGCATGAATACCTGGAAGACTTCAAGGGCCGTCAAGATGAGATGCGTTATGTGCTCTGCTCCATCATGCCTGAGCAAAAGGACAGTGAGTTCACCTGGACCGACTTCCGCGACCGTGTGAACAACGAGCTAGCCGATATTCTTGGCAACTACGTGAACCGCGTGTTTGTGCTCATGCATAAATATTACAATGGTGTTGTGCCCTCATTGGAAGGCGCTGCTTCCGATGCAGAATTGGCAGCAGCAACAGCAGCACGTAGGGCATACGAAGCCGTGGGTAAGGCAATTGAACAATTCAAGTTCCGCGAAGCACTTGCTGAGGCCATGAACATTGCGCGTGCAGGGAACAAGCTACTCACCGAAACAGAACCCTGGAAGCTGATGAAGACAGACGCCGCAGCAACGGCCCGCATTCTTCATGCATGCCTCAACATGGTTGCCGATGCAGCTGCAGCACTGAGTCCATTTTTACCTTTCACCGCCACCAAAATCATGGATGCTCTACAGGTGAAACCGCTTTCATGGGATGGTG
>JBILIX010000206.1:0-4552 GCA_044368835.1 Flavobacteriales bacterium
ACTTACTGCCGCCCTTACACCCGGACAAACCATTCTAGACATACCGGGCAATTCACCCTTATCGTTTTCACGTGTGCCCGATGGTGGTTTGACTTCGGATCTTACCAGCTATTTCAATCAACTGCCTACTCCGGGCTACACCAACGTACCCGAATGCTCCGGTGCGGAAGTGCTTTTGCAAGGAGGTAACAACCAACAATGCACCGACTCAACCAATATTCCACTGTCGTTGAGCACCACCAGTTTGTATGGCGATAACTACATCTACGTGTTGACCGACACCAACGATGTCATTATTGAGTGGAACCCGGAAGGGTCGCTAAACATGGACCAGTATGCCGCAGGCACTTATTACATTTTCGGTGTTTCTTACAACGGAACGCTGGACGAAGCAACGGTAGCCGCGGGTCAGCCGCTTTCGGGTGTTTTCGCTTCCGATTGTTTTTCGTTCTCGAGCAACAACCTAGTGGTAGTTCGCGAAGAATGCGCACTCACCGGATGCGATGCGGGTGTGCTGACACTCGACAACGGACAGGCATACATCAGCTTCTGCCAGATAAATAATCCGGGGGTCATCAATTTCACGCACACGGTTGAGGGAATTGCAGACCAATACCGCTACTTCATTACCAATGGCGACAATCTCATCTATCAGGAGTTAACCTCAGGCAGCTTCGACCTTAGCACGCTAGCCCCCGGTGAGTGGCGTATATACGGAGTGTCGTATTTTGGAAATCTACTTCCCGCTACTGTGCAACCAACCGACAACATTTTCGACGTAGCGGCTGACGGAGGTTGTGCTGCTATTTCCGAAAACTATATCGACATCCAAAACATTGACTGTTTCCCTGAAGAAGGGTGCACGCGTGTGATTATTTCGGAATACATTGAAGGTACGGGATCCAACAAGGCTATTGAGCTATACAACGCCAGTCCATTTCCGGTTGATTTGGATGACTACGAGTTGTTCTCTTACAACAATGGCGACACATCGTTCTTCGTGCTCGACGCGCCCATTGGCACGCTTGCCCCCGGCGAAACGTATGTAGTATGTAGTTCGCAGGCAGATGCCGACTTGCTTGCATTGGCCGATACCTCCAATGCTTCCATGAACAATTTCAACGGCAACGACGCCATTGTTTTAACCTACAACTTGGAAGCCATTGACATCATTGGTGTGGTAGGTGACACCGTTAATGAGTGGGTTTTCGGTCTTGCTTCCACCCTGAATAACACATTGCGCAGAAAATTCGAAATCAACGCACCTACCACCAATTGGGATCTTTCTGCAGGCCAATGGCTCAACTTCAGCAATACAGACTACAGCAATCTTGGAGTGCATGCAGCCCAAACATGCACACAGCAACCTTATCTGACGTTCAATCAAACTGCTATTCAGGTGAGTGAAAGCGCCGGTTTCGTGGACATCGTCTTGAGCGCATACAACGTTCAACTAACTACACCCGTGCAGGTAATCGTTGTGCAAGGCTCTGCAACGGCCGGAGAAGACTACACAACCATATTCCCTATTGAATTCTCATTCGACGGTAGCAATTCGCAAGCTTCCTTCATGTTGGAAATCGTGGATGACGAAATCCAAGAATTGTTTGAGACCATCACCCTTACGATTATCGATGCGAATGGTGATGCCATTTTCGTGAATGAATTCATCACCATCAGCATTCAAGACAACGACCAGAGCTTCCCGCCGTACACCATTGGTGAAGCACGCGCGGAGAATTCACAGGGCGCTCTAACGCTGTTGAATGAATTCGGAACGCTCGGCGGTATCGTTCATGGCGTTAATTTCAATCCTTCCGGATTGGAGTTTACACTCATCGACGGAACAGGTGGTATTGCCATTTTCTCGGCCATCGATAATTTGGGCTACAACCCTACAGAAGGCGACAACATTCTTGTTGAAGGACAAATAAGCCAGTTCAACGGTATGGCGCAGTTTCTAGCAAGCTCTGTAGCGTTTGTGAACGCAGGGAATGCACTGGAAACACCTCAAACCGTTACCATGCTAGGCGAAGAGCACGAGAGCCATATGGTGAAATTGGAGTGCATAACACTAGTAGATGAAGCCCAATGGGGTGAATTCGGAACAGGATTTTTCGCTGGTGGTTTTGATGTTGATGTGACTGATGGCACAAACCAATACGTGATGCGCATTGACTTCAACTGCGATATTTTTAATCTGTCTCCATTCGAAGGACATTTCACAGCAGTTGGTATCGGCGCGCAAATGGATGAGTCTTCGCCCTTTACCGCAGGTTACAAATTCCTACCTCGCTACCTGCTGGATATTTCCGACGAAGTAGTTGCTTCCTTTACAATGCCTAACCCTGTTGAATTCGGGGATGGAACTACTGAAGTTTCGTTTGCCAATACGGGAGTTGCCGGAACCTATAGCTGGGATTTCGGTGATGGACAGTCAAGCCAGGACCAGTCGCCCGTGCACAGCTACACCTACGACTTCCTTTCTGTTACGCCGCAACTCACCGTTGCATTGAGCACCACGATTGACGGTTGCACCGATACGCAATCGCAAACGGTTGATGCTATTTATACCCTATCGGTTGAAAACCCCACTGCGTCGTTCGATGTATTTCCGAATCCTGCGGGCGACGTGCTCACCATCCGCTCTTCCATTCCTGGAAGCGGATGGAGCATTCGGGATGCAAACGGCCGGGTGGTGTTTGCCAACCAATTGCCCTTCACCGGCGATATACAACTTTCGCTCGAAACACTCCCAGCGGGTTCGTATTTTATTCAACTGGAATACAACACAACCACGTTAAGCAGACGTTTCGTTAAGTTTTAACGTAAGCACCCTTCTTGAGAGGCCGCCCAATGGGCGGCTTTTCTTTTTCTATGATGCAATCTTTTCGGTGTTTCAGTAGTCTGAATATTAGGATTAAGCAAAGAATAACCGAATTCTCCGCAGCGTAAGAGGAAACCGATTATTTTCACGGCCCGACAGTTCTTCAAAGAGAAATAGTATTTCATTGAGGCCTGTTAATAAGGCCTTGCCACCACTTAGTATTTGCCCCAATAATGCACTAACCTTGACATGGTAAGTAGCCCAATAAAAACACAATCACCCGACTTCCGAATGGTAAAGCATTTACTCATTTGCTTAGTAGCAATGTTCTTTGCTCTGCAGGCAACAACGACCCGTGCTCAAACTATTCTAGGGGGCAATATCACTTGGGAGTGTTTGGGTGGAGACCAATACAACGTTGCTCTGAATGTGTATGTGGACTGCTTCGGACTTGCCTCGAGCACGTCTGCATTTCCTCAAACAGTCGACATTGTGTTCTATCCGGACGCGTCTTGCACAGGACCTACATACAACGCCTTCTCTGCTGATGCCGACAGCACAAGCATGACAGAAATCTCGGATTTATGCCCCACAGAATTAATCAATAGCTCTTGCAACAATGCCGCGAGCGCAAACTTAGGCGTTAAAAAAATCACATACGAAACCCAAGTTGCACTCACCGCGGGATGCGTTTGGACAGCCTCATACAGCGGATTAGACTGGAGTTTTTATTTCGAAAATACAACTCCTGTTTTTCTGCAAGACGCCTACATTTTCTCGGAAATCAATACCGCTGCGGCTTCCTGCGGCTTGGTTGATATTTTGCCCGATGTAGACGGTGGATATATTTCTTACTTCTGTGCACAACCTGCCACCGCCGAACAACACGACATCCAGATTAGTTTGCCGGCAGGTGTTACCGCTACCTACGCCTTTGGCTTGCCTTATACGAGCGGAGCAACTGCGAATTCTCCGGTAGTGGTTTCCGGTTTTTCAATTCCCGCAGGACTTACGCTCAACCCTGCATCCGGACTTCTAAGCTGGACACCTCCTGCGTTGCCACCCAACTCACCTACGCAGGTGTACATCGTGCCGGTAGATATTGAGCTCAATGCCGGCGGAACCTATGTTGGCACCGTTCGCTATAACCTGACACTGGCCGTGCGCGATTGTTCACTCACCGACACAGCCTTCGACCCCGTGCCTGTTACAGTTGTTGGAACCGACGTAACTTACACCAACAACCCGGGAGCAACCAACGATGTTCTTGAGGTGTGCGCAGGCAACCTTCTATCCTTCACGGTACAGGCGTCGAACGTTAATCTTTCGCGCAACATCACCATCACTTACGCATTCAGTCCACCGGCTCCCGGCCTGGCCGCTCTTACCATGACACAGTCCAGCCTAGCGCCGGGCATCTCAAACTTTGAGCTGCAAACTACAGCAGCAATGGCGAGTGGAACACCTTACACGCTTACACTTCATGCGCAAGATGACGCCTGCCCGATTGCAGACGACGATGATATTGAAATCGAAATTTCGATTTTGCCCAACATAGCAATCATCTCAGCACCCGACGTTATTTGTGCAGGCGATGTATACACCCTGCAGGCGGAAGGCGCCGGAGCTTCCAATCAGTATACATGGAGCGTGCAACCGGGCGGCGATGCTACGCCGGTATTGACACAGAATGTAGCGACTCAAAACGTTTCTCCGGATAGCACA
>JBILIX010000207.1:0-4550 GCA_044368835.1 Flavobacteriales bacterium
GCTCTTTTCACAATCCATTTTATTCTCCGGGGAACGAAGCATTCAGAAAATCCCCTTGACGCTTGAAGCAGGTGAAATTGGACTGCAGCGTTACACTGTTTCCATTACCCGATTGAATGATGAAATAACCTACGCAAACAACAGCAAAGAAGTGTTTATCGACGTGCTCGACAGCCGTCAGAAAGTGTTGGTTCTTGCATACGCTCCGCATCCCGACTTACAAGCAATTCGATCAGCAATAGCAGACAATGAAAGTTACAACGTCGATGTGCAATTAGTCAAAGACTTCAAAGGCAGCATAGCGGATTACAGCATGGTCGTTTGGCATCAGTTACCAGGCATGGGTGGTGCGGGTGCGAGCCTCATTACAACAGCCATTGAAAAGAAAATTCCCGGAATGTTTGTTTGGGGTATGTCAACCGATTTCAATGCATTCAACGCACTGAATCTCGGCGTTTCACTCGGCAACTTTCGAAACAACACGACCGATATCAGCGGCAGCATGCAAGAGTCGTTCAATACATTTAACTGGGAGAGCGGCTTTCCGGGGCTCATTCGAATGTTGCCTCCGATGCAAGTTCCATTTGGCGACCTAAGTTTCAGTCCGGGTATTCAAACTGCGGTTGTGCAACAAGTTGGCACGATTAAAACTTCCAAGCCGCTCATCGCCTTTAACGAAATACGCGAAAGCAAATTCGGATTTATTCTGGGAGAGGGCCTGTGGCGTTGGCGCAGCACAAGCTATCAGCAAAGCGAATCGCATGATAGCTTCAATGAGCTCATCACAAAGAGCGTACAATACCTTGCTTCGAAAGAAGATAAAAGCTTATTCAGGGTGAATGCAAAAAATGACTTCGCGGAAAACGAAGACGTCATTTTTGATGCAGAGCTCTACAATGCGAGCTATGAGTTCATCGCCGGAAGAGAAATTTCGATGAAGATTAAAAACGACGAGGGCAAAGAATTTAATTACCTCTTTTCGTCAACCGGCGAAATGTATCAGCTAAACGCAGGTAAGTTACCCGTGGGAAATTACAGTTACGAAGCAAAGGCAAGCAGCGAAGGCAACGTATTAAGTGAACGCGGAGAGTTCAGCGTGAGTCCGCTGCAACTCGAGATTATTCATACCATTGCCGATCATCGATTGCTCAATCAGTTTGCGCGCGAAAACAACGGCATCATGGTTTACCCACGTGCGATGCAGGCGCTCGTTGATGAAATCCGCAACACAAAAGAAATCGTTTCGGTTTCATACGAAAACAAACAACTTGATGAGCTCATCAACTTCCGCTGGTTGTGTGCTCTCATTCTAATACTTCTTTCCACCGAATGGCTGCTTCGCAAGCGCGCAGGCACTTATTAAAGCAGCAATGAAATCAAAACAAAGTCTACGTGTAGGAGGAGTGCCCGAGCATTTCAATCTTCCCTGGCAACTGGCTGCGGAGCGCGATGTGTTTTCAAGCAAAGACATAGACCTTTCTTGGACGATGTATGCAGGTGGCACGGGAGCGATGACACAAGCGCTGAGCAACGGTTCGCTCGATGTAGCGGTTCTGTTGACCGAAGGGTTTATAGCTGCAGCCTCTGATGGGCTGCAAGCTCACATAGCAAAAGTGTACATTGAAACACCTTTGGTTTGGGGAATTTATACAGGCGCTCATTCGAGCATTGAAAACGCAGACACATTTGTAAATAGGCGAATAGCCATTTCCCGTTTCGGATCAGGATCGCATTTGATGTCGATGATTCACGCATCAGAACGCAACGAGAAAATAGATTCGGCTCAGTTTGAAGTTGTGAACAGTTTGCATGGCGGTGTGAAAGCACTTTGCGACTCAACTGCCGATATTTTTTACTGGGAGAAATTCATGACACGTCCGCATGTTTTGAGTGGAGAACTAAGACTAATAGGCGAATTCAGCGCACCCTGGAGTAGCTTCTTGATTATCGTCGGCGATGAAGCCATGCGCAACAAACAAGAAGCCGTGCAGCAACTATTGCAAATCATGAATGGAGAATGTATTTCTTTCAAACAAGATGTGCATAGTGCAATTCATTTAAGCAAGCGATTCGATATGTCCCTACCAGAAGCGCATGCGTGGCTTCAAAACACACAATGGAATTACAGCTATGAAGTATCGAGGCAGATTTTAGAAAATGCCAAAGCAGCACTGGCGTCGGTCAACAAGTGTAACAATCAACTAAATCTCCAGCAATTTTGCGCACCCTGGATTCAACTCAACTAACATGAAAAAACTTTGGTCAAAAATGTGGTTTAAAGTAGTGAGCATACTGCTCCTACTGTGTGTCATTTTGTTGCTTTCGATGAACAGCATATTTCGCGGAATAGGCAAATGGCTGAACGCAACAGATGCTCCGCAGGAAACAGAAATGTGCTTTGTACTCGGCGGCAATAGTTATGAGAGAGGCATATCAGCCACAGCACTTTTCAAGCAGTTTCCGCAACAAAAATTTATCGCTACAGGAGGTAATTACCCGTACCAGATTTTGTGTTTAGACACCACCATGCTCGAGTGTGAATTAACAAAACACTTCATGCTCAGCCAAGGCGTTCCTGCCGAGCAAGTAGACACACTTTCCTCTGCGCACAGCACCATGGATGAGTCGAACGAAATTTTAGCTTGGTGCAAAAGCAACAACGCCAAACACATCACCGTCATTTCGAGTTCATTCCATATGCGCCGCGTGCGTATGGTGTTTGAAGACAAGTTTGAGAAGGCCGGCATCCAGATCAACTTTCACGGCGCAGCACCCATCGAATACAATGATCTGAATTGGTGGAAAAATGAGGAAGGCATGATCATGACCAACAATGAATTGGTTAAGATTTTCTATTACGCTGTGAAGTATTAAGCCACCATTTTTTCATCCAAAAGAAAAACCTCCCCGTTTTTCTTATCCGACATTACAATGCGTAAATTTGTAGGCAACTAACTACTTAACCATTGGCAATGCAGATGAACGAAGAAAACAAAGACAATCGGAACACGATTGATCTCGTGCATCGGTTTGAGAAGATGATTTCTCTCAATGATTCTTACTATTTCGATATGGATCAGTTGGAAGAGATTGTCGACTTTTACAGTGAAAACGGCCAATTCAAACATGCATTGAAAGTCATTGAATACGGTTACAATTTGTTTCCCGACAACATGACCCTCATGCTTCGCGAATCTCAGATACTTACGGGTATGGGTAAACTTACCCAAGCGCTGAAGCAGCTGAAGCGTCTAGAACAAATTGAAGCTAATGAAGAAGTATTGCTGACGTTGGCATCTATTTACAGTCAGCAACGTGAGCACGCTAAATCAATCAAGCATTTACAAAAGGCGTTGGCACTGGGGTCAAATGAATTCGCCGATGACATTTACCTTGAAATAGCCTTGGAGTATGAGAATATGCAACGCTTCGACAAAGCGCAAGAAACGTTGCAAGAGGCCATTCAACGCAGTCCGCAAAACGAAGTACTGCTCTACGAATTAGCCTATGTGTTCGACATGAATGAAAAGAGTGCAGAAGCGATTGAGTTTTACCAGCGCTTTTTAGAATCGTTTCCATTTTCATTTCCCGCTTGGTATAACCTGGCAAATGCGTATCAAAAAATTGCACTGTATCAAGACGCGTTGGAGTGCTACGATTATTCACTGGCCATTCAAGAAGATTTCACACCCGCTTACTACAACAAAGCCCATACGCTTTTCAAACTGGAGCGATACCAAGATGCGGTTCAAGTGTTTGAAGAAACATACGCCTACGAACCGCCGCAAGCCCCTGTATACTGTCACATCGGCGAATGCTTCGAAAAACTGAATCAATACGACAAGGCACTTTTTTACTACAGAAAGAGCATTCAGGTAGATGAGTATTACGCCGACTCTTATTTGGGCATCAGCATTACCATGGACTTGATGAATAAGACCATTGATGCCATGCCATTCATCGAGCGAGCGATCGAAATTGAACCTGAAAACCCCGACTACTATTTATTTCAAATTGAGTTTTTGAAAAAGTTGAATCGACTAGACGAAGCGGAGGCTATCGCTGTATCGATTATGGGTAAGTTTCAGGACAATGAAGACCTGTGGCTCGATTATTCAGATATTTTTTTCCATCGCGGTGAATTTGACCGCGCGCTAAGCATCATCCAAACCGGATGGCAGCACTGCCCTCAGAGCAATGATCTCGGATTCAGGCAAGTCGCTTATCTTGTGCAGGCGGGTAAGAGTTCCGATGCAGAAGAGTTACTGTTTCGAATGGCCATGCGGCACCCAGAAGGCTTGAACGATTTGGAAGAATACTTTCCGGAGATTAAGCAGAATTTGCTGTTTATTGAGTTGCGAAAGCAGATGGCTCAATAGCCCCACGGCGAAGCAATTGCCTTATTAAACCGAGCGACTTATGCAAATCTTTGCATATTTGCACGCCTCTATTGAATACTACATGAATTTCAAACTCAAAAACATACCCGAGCGAACCAAGAAAAATCGCAATTCGGGCTTGACCATGGTAATGGACAAAGGACTCAGCCT
>JBILIX010000208.1:0-4483 GCA_044368835.1 Flavobacteriales bacterium
ATCGCAGTTGATTATCCTTTCGATATTCACTATCTTCTTGACGCATAAAGGTTTTCAAATGAAAGTAACATTGAATATACCCGAAAGTGTTCAGTCGAAAGCATTCGACTTTTCACTCTATGTTGCATCGAAGATGTATGAGGATGGTCTGCTCTCTGCAGGTCAAGCGTCCGAAATGGCCGGTGTATCGAAACGCACATTTATAGAGCTTATGGGTAAGTATGGCGTGTCTGTATTTAGCTCTTCCGTTGACGATTTACTCAGCGACATAAACAATGCGTGAGGTTGTAGTCATATCCGATACCAGTTGTTTAATTTCATTATCGCGCATAGAAGGCCCGCATTTACTGAAGGCCGAGTTCCGTATTTCGCCTCAAATTTTGGAGGAACTATTGCTCAAAAGTGGTGAATTGTAATCACACAAAATCTTTGCGTCCATCTGCGCCCTTTAGTTTGCAATCGCGAATATCTTTTCGACGAATTCACTTCCACAAGAAACAAGGGGAATCAGTTTGCGGCGAAGGCATTAGGGCCTATGCAGAGATTTTGACCCTTGTTTCTTGGAGTGAAAGGACCAAATAGAAATTCAGGTTTACGGCCTATTATCAAGGACTTGGTCAATGCACTCTTTGTGGAAGCAAATAAAAAAATAACTATGAACCAAAAGTACTTTATCGGTATTGACATCTCCAAAGGAAAATTGGACTGTGCGGTGATTTTGTCGGATTACTCTGTTGTAGCGGAGTGCATCGTTCCCAACAACGTAAAGAAGATTAACTCGTTTTTGAAAGCCTTCATGAAGAAGCACAAATCCGAGCCTGATCAACTACTTGTTTGTTGTGAAAACACCGGGATTTACAATTGTCCATTACGGCAGTCTTCTACCGATTTGAAGTTTGGTTTATGGGAAGAGCACGCGCTTAGAATCAAGCGGGCTTCAACTGACATGCGCGGTAAGTCAGATCGAAAAGATGCGATGCGTATTGCTGAGTATGCGCTTCGTTATAAGGATAAGGTGGTGTTGTATAAACAACCTTCCGAGGTTCTTGAAACAATGGATAGCTTGAGTAAAGTGAGAGAAAATCTGGTTGCTCAAATGGTTTCTATTCAAAATCAGCTAGGCGAAGCCAAATCGCACAATCCGACGCATTACAAAATTCTTTTCGAATCATACAAGCCGGTGATTGCCATAATCGAGCGTCAACTCAAGACGATTGATGTGAAACTCCAGGATTTGCTCAATCAAAATGAAGACATTCAGCACAACATTGAGTTGATGAAAGGGATACCGGGGGTTGGCAAGCAAACAGCGCTTCAGTTTATCATTTATACGCAGAACTTTACGTTGTTCAAGTCTGCCAAACACCTGGCGTGCTATGCTGGAGTTGTCCCTTTTCAAAACGAATCGGGCACCATTGTCAAGCGAGCTCGCGTATCGAAGATGGCGAGTCAAAAACTCAAATCGCTGTTGCATCTGGCTGCCATGTCGGCCGTCAGATCTAAAACCGAATTAAAAGCGTATTACATCCGAAAAGTGGCCGAAGGCAAAAACAAAATGTCGGTTCTCAATGCTGTCCGAAATAAAATCGTTCACCGAATATGGGCTGTCATTGAAAGACAATCACCCTTCCTTCCACAAGAAAATTTTCGACCAATTTGAAAATAACACTTGACTTATACCATAGAAATCTTTGCGGTTAGAAAAAAACTATTGCGCAAATACCGACGCGCTGTCCTTATACGTCGCCGCAGGATTGAGAATCATCACGGGAATACCAGCGTCGTTGGTGATTATCTTTTGTTCGCTATCTACACCAAAGGCGTGCACCAGGCGGTCTTCGGCGGTGTTGAGGATGCAGATAAGGTCGATATCGGCGTACTGAGCATATTTGAGTAAGTCCTTCACGAAACCTCCCGAGCTAGAATCAGTGACTGCTGTTTTATACTTGACCTTGCGTTCTTCCATGTAGCCTTCAGCGTAGGCTACGTTGCGAGCAAGCTTATTGTGCAGATACTCGTCACTTTCTTTTGGCGAAACCAAATGAACTTCCGCACCGAATTTCTCTGCAACATCGGCAACGATCTTGAGCTTTTGTTTTGTCTCTTGGTGCAAGTCGAGCGGCGCAAGAATTTTGTGAATGTTTGCAGAGCGCTTATTTTCTTCCTGCACGATGATGAACGGCACGTTTCCTTCCGAAACAACGCGTAATGCGTTTGACCCAACGATGAATTGCATGCCGCGAAGACCGTGTGTTCCCATTACGATGAGTTCTGCGTTTTCGCGTTCGGCTGTGTCGGGAATATCTTCGAAAATATTACCCACAGCAGTTACAGTACCCACTGTTCCCACACCCAATTGAGCCGCCTGATTTTTCATTTGCGTTTCAGCATCTGCGCGTTCGTTTTCCTTGTCGACAATGTGCAGCAGGTGCACTTCGCTCTTGGTGTGCTTAGCGAGTTCGCTTGCATAACGAATAGCCACTTCCGAAACGGAGGTGAAGTCGGTGGGGACGATGATCTTGCTCATGGAACAAATATAGGGGCGAATGGCGAGTGGCGAACTGCGAGTGGCGAGTGGCGAGTGGCGCGGCTTCTGCCGGGTGACATGGATGCTCAAGCGAACGTGATGGCCTTTGGTTTGCAGCCTCACCCCTAACCCCTCTCCAGAGGAGAGGGGAACACCCTCCTAGCAAGCGACCAGAGTTGTAAAATTAATGATGCGTGCTTTTTACGCTTTTAAGCCAGCGCTTCACGAGAAGGATCTCCCCTCTCCTCTGGAGAGGGGTCGGGGGTGAGGCTGTGAGATAAAAGCAACAACCAAATACTCTGCACACCTGCCCACTTCCAAAAGCAGCGGCATTTCGGTACTTAGTACTTCGTAATTAGTACTTTCTCTAGTGAAATAGTGAATTGGATTCTTCCCTTAAGTCTTAAATCATTATTCAGGCCTTGAAGCATATTCGAAATATTCGAAAGTAGTTTCGTATATTTCACTAAATTTGTTTCATGAGGGCACCTAGGATTTATAAAAAATTGCCATCCGATAATGCAATAGCTCGTGATGTGGCCGTTCAATCGTATGGTCAGTTAAAAGAGGTACTTACTAAGAAGACCAGTCCTACCATTCATCTGGAAATACTTTCCGGCAGAGTAAAGAAAAGAATACAGATTCCCCATGAGGCCGTTGAAGTGTTGCTTGATTTTTTGAAAGCAACGGCAAAGGGTAAGCAGGTAGCTGTGACTCCGAAGTCTGATTACCTCACAACGCAGGCAGCAGCCGAGTGGCTTGGATGTTCGCGTCCTCACTTGGTGAAGTTGCTCAATGAAAATGCGTTGCCTTACACATTCGTTGGTAAGCACCGACGCATTGCATGGGATGATCTACGTGCATACAAGAAGCTTCTGAGAGAGCAACAAAAGAAGCAGCTTATTCAACTCATGCAAGCCGATGAAGATGCGGGCCTCTATGAATGAGAAGAAATTGCCTCGTGCATTTCTGGACACCAATGTTCTTTATCCCCTTGTAATTCGCGATATACTGCTGTGGTTCGCGTATGAAGAGTTGTTTGTTCCTTTTTGGAGTAACGATGTTATGAAGGAATGGAGCCGTGTGATGATGAGAAACGGGTTGACGCAAGTCGAGGCAAAAAGGAGAATGCACATGGTTCAGGAGGCTTTTCCCTTTGCCATGGTGCGCGGATATAAACCACTCGTTGACCAATTTCATTTACCGGATGCTAATGACAGGCATGTGCTAGCAGCAGCCGTTCTCGTTGGTGCCGATTTCATAGTCACTCAGAATTTGAAGGATTTTCCGAAGTCTGCAATTTCTGCACACTGTATTGTAGCCGTGAATGTGGATACATTTCTTGCTGGTCTGATTGTCCGCAATCCCACAAAGGCACTTCGCGCATTCAAGCAAATGGTGAAGCAACGCAAGCGACCGGTGCAATCAACTCAGGAAGTACTGCATTTGCTTATCAATAACGACATAAAGGAATCAGCAGCCTTGATTCATGAGATGGTATCTCGCCATCAATAATTGGCGATGCTAACTTTCGGATAGTTTCAAAGTATATTGAACATCCATCACCATTCACTAGAGAAAACCGAGTTCCAACTGCGCCGCCTCACTCATCATGCTCTTGTCCCACGAAGGGTCCCAGGTGATTTCGACTTTGGCGGATGCAACGCCTTCTACGGAGGCGACTTTTTGTTCTACTTCGGGGGGAAGTGTTTCGGCTACGGGACACGAAGGCGAGGTGAGGGTCATCAAGATGGTAACGGCGGCATCGTCATCAATACCGATGTTGTAAATCAAACCGAGCTCGTAGATGTCGACCGGTATCTCCGGATCGAAAATGGTCTTAAGCATATCGATGATCTTTCCCTCCAGTGCGTTGCGTTGTTCGATGTCCATAGGTCGATGCTAATGTCGGTTATGATTGGGCCATGTATGCCAGGCCGTAGGTTTTCATTTGTT
>JBILIX010000209.1:0-4441 GCA_044368835.1 Flavobacteriales bacterium
GGTGTTTCAACGAAAAAAATTCTGTTGGAAATCGAATAATTTTTCGCTTTCCGGTAGGGAAAAGCAGATAAGAGTTGTAAAAGAATCGGTCTACGCTGAAGAATGAATAAGTATCAAGAAATATTGAAGCAATGGAAAGTGCCTGAGGGAAAGTCAACTGATCAGGCATGGAATGAGTTGCAAGCGAAATTGAATAATCGAAAGCCGCAGGCCAAGGTTGTTAGGTTTAGCTGGAAACCAATGGTTTCTGTTGCTGCAGCGGCTGCAATCATTGTGGGTCTTATTCTTTTTTGGCCCAATGAAACACTTCGCTCCATTGCCTGTGCAGATGGAAAGCAAGAAATAATTACCCTTCCCGATGCCTCAACAGCGGTATTAAACGCAGGTTCCACACTGACATTTTCGGACGATTGGGAAGATGAACGCACAGTGGAACTGAATGGTCAGGCATTTTTTGAGGTCATCAAAGGGAGCAAATTTCAAGTAGTTACTCCAACCGGTGTGGTGGAGGTGTTGGGTACTTCCTTCGATGTATATGCGAGAAAGGATGATTTTAAAGTGGCCTGCCGAACAGGGCGTGTTCGTGTGAGTGCAGGAAAGCAGACGGTCGAAATTGCGCCGGGCTTCACAGCGGTATGGGATAATGGTCGTTTGCTCGTGGGTGAATTTGATCTTTCCGAATCCGATTGGAGAAACGGCGAGTTCATTTACCGCGAAGCAGAACTCACTGCAGTGTTTGATGAATTGGTGCGTCAATTCAATGTGAAGCTCGAATTGCCCTCGCTTGATGGCCGACTTTATACTGGAAGGTTTAGCAACAAGAACTTGGAAGAGGCTTTGCAACTGGTTTGCTTGCCAATGGGATTGAATTTTACGATAATGGATACGGGTGAGGTGAAAATTGAGGATGCGCCAGTTGTTAAATAACAAGCGCGACGCAACTTTTCCAAACCATGTGGGTTATCACAAAATGGAGGCAAGCCAACTTTTGAGTTTGCACATAAAGAGTAAGTAACACACGGCTGAAGCACGTCGAATGCTTCAATTAGTATAGTTAGTTTTAGTTAAGGTTTAGAATTATGGCCGGAAACGTCTGGCCATAATTTTTTTGTTACCTCCCCAACACTTTCTTTGCCACTATGCATCCGAGTTCAATATCTATAGATTCATACAATTACAGCTTACCCGATGAGCGCATCGCTAAGTTCCCTCTAGAGGTTCGTGATCAATCGAAGCTATTGATTTACCAAGACGGTCACATCACTGATTCCAGATTTCATGAATTGCCGAGCATATTAATGCCGGATGATTTGCTTATCCTAAACAACACGCGGGTCATACCTGCGCGGTTGATTTTGTATAAACCTACCGGTGGTGCCATTGAGGTATTTTGTCTTGATCCGGTTGATATGGGTCATCAAGATGCAATGGCAGCAGGTTCGGGCGTGCGCTGGAAGTGCCTCGTTGGTGGTGCAAAGAAGTGGAACGAAGGATTGCTGATTGGTGTTGATATTGAGCGGAGCATTGGGCTCGTGCGATGCAATGCTGCATGCATTGAGCGAGTGAACGATGCATTCATCATTGAGTTTACATGGAATGATCCAAGTATGGTGTTCTCGGAGTTTATGGATGCTGTCGGAAAAATTCCAATCCCACCTTATTTCAATCGGGAGGTAGAGCGCTCGGATTTGGAACGCTATCAAACTGTTTTTTCTAAATACCAAGGCTCCGTTGCTGCACCAACGGCTTCGTTGCATTTTACACCGGAGGTGTTTGCTGCCTTGAAAGAAAACAAGGTCCAACTGGAGGAGTTAACTCTGCATGTGGGGGCCGGCACGTTTAAGCCGGTAAGCTCTGAGACTCTCAGCGGACACGAGATGCACAGCGAATGGTTTTCGGTTTCTCGCAATACCATTCACAAATTGCGCAATCGTGATTATAACCGTTTGATCGTTGCAGGAACTACCAGTTTGCGAACTATCGAGTCGCTTTACGGGTTGGGCGTGCAATTGATAAATGGCACTGCCGCTCATGAAATGCTTACCCTCTCGCAATGGGAAATGTATGCATACGATGAATCGGCTCCAACCCTCACAGAGGCCCTCGATGCACTGCTGAAATACCTCGATGAGCGCAACCTGGATTTCTTACATGCAGCTTCTTCTTTGTTGATTGCCCCAACCTTCAACCTGCGATTGGCCCAGGGCCTCATCACGAATTTTCATCAACCGAAAAGTACCTTGCTTGTGCTAGTCTCCGCTTTTATTGGTTCCGATTGGGAACGTGTATATGACCATGCAATGGCCAATGATTATAGGTTCTTGAGTTATGGTGATAGCTCATTGCTTTGGAACGTGTAGGATTATACGGATCGCATAGCTTCAACCGGATTGAGTCGAGATGCTTTTATAGCCGGTATTATTCCTGCAATTACCCCAACGGCAACAGAGATGCTGATGCCTGCAATAACACGCTGGATGGGCAGTATGAAATTGAAGTCTATGATGGCCCCGAGTCCTGAAATCGTGACCCACACAAATAAGAGTCCCACGGCTCCGCCAATAATACAAAGTACAATCGACTCAAATAAGTATTGTATCAGAATGAAGTAGTTTTTCGCGCCCAGCGACTTTTGAATGCCAATGAGCGGCGTGCGCTCGGCCACCGAAACGAACATGATATTGGCAATACTGAAGGCCCCTACCAATATGGCGAAGATGCCTATCACCATGCCCACCACGTTGAACACGCTAATGATACTGTCCACAATTTCGTTGATCATGGATGACTCGATAATCGAAAAGTCTTTGTCGGCTTTGGGTTTGATGCGTCGAACTTCTCTAAACGCGCCCGTAACCTCATCACGCAGTTGTTGATTGGTGGCGCCGGGCATGGCCTTTATCAGAATCTTGGTGTCTTCGGAATTGGATGGGATGAGGCGCGTTGCAAATTGAAAGGGCATCATAACAGCCCTATCCATTCCATCGCCGAACAGCGAGGTGCCTTCTTTTGCAAACTCACCAATCACGAAGACTTTCAAACCACCTATTTTCATTTCCTTACCAATGGGCGAATCCATTCCGAAAAGTTGCTGCCTTACCGTGTTGCCAATGATTGCAAAGTTTTTTCCAGCTTCACATTCCACTTCGGTGAAGTAACGCCCCTCAGCAATGTTGAGCGCAATGGTCTCTTTGTAATCATAAGTGACCGCCACGATACCTGCATCTGCCAGGCTATTGCTTTGATAGGTGGCAATGCCCGAAGATCCTGATTCAAATGCTAAAGCATCGGCATATTCCAATCGGTCTTTCAGCATTTCCATGTCGCGCAATGCCGGTGGCCGCCTGCGCATGTATTTCCACCACTCATAGTCTTCGGCGCCATCTTCCGGGCCGAATGGCCACTTCTGAATGAAAAGCACATCCGATCCAATGGTGTCAAAGCTCGACTTCATTTCCGCTTCCATACTGTCGACAACACTCAACACGAAAATGATGGAGAAGATGCCAATGGTCACCCCCAACAGCGAAAGCACGGTGCGCAGCCTGTTGGTGTTCAGTGCATGCAGCGCAAATAGGAAACTCTCGCGAACGATGTTGAAGATCATGCTGTAAAACTAAACCATAGCGGCTTGCGCTGTATGACATGGCCACATCCTTCACTTGGTGTTATAATTTATTTGAACTTGGAGCGTTTCGAATGTATTTGCTCCATCGGTTCTTATCGATTTTTGCTCTTAACCTTGATCCAGTCACCGGGCATATCATTTTCTCGCCTTTTGGCGTGCCTTCTTATACTGAGCGCATGCAGCACAACTGTGTTTTCTCAGATTTCTTCTCGCAGGTGCATTGAAGTCATGCAAACGGGCGATACGCTGCAACTCGACAGCTTGGCACTCTGGCCTCAATCGTTGGTTGTTATGCATCAGGGCGACACCCTTTCTGAGACTGATTATTATTTCAATGCCATGCAGGCAAGGCTTTATATACGCACCATAGCGTTGGGCGAATCGATAGTGATTTCATACTTCACGTTGCCTTGGAAGGCCGGTTATGTTTATCAGAAAAAAACACCAACCCTTTTAATCGAGGCTGAGAGCGCATCAACCATTAAACCGTATGTGATTGGGGCCGATAGCGAGACTTCTTTTCTGGACGATAAGGGTATTCAAAAAAACGGGTCTATTTCGCGGGGAATTCTATTTGGAAACAATCAAAACCTCTCTGTAAACTCCTCGCTCAATTTGCAACTGAATGGAAAAGTTTCAGAAAGGGTGAGTCTGCTGGCTTCAATCACAGACGACAATATTCCTATTCAGCCTTCAGGGAATACCCAGCAGCTCCAGGATTTCGATCAGGTATTCATTCAGCTTTCCGATGATAAAACAAAGTTGATTGCCGGCGATTTTCAGTTGCGCAAGCCCACGGGCTACTTCATGAAT
>JBILIX010000390.1:0-4428 GCA_044368835.1 Flavobacteriales bacterium
CTTGCATACTGTGAATGGTGAAATGGTGAAATGGTGAAGTGGTGAAGTGGTGCCCGTCCGTCGAATTCGCACTTCGCACCTCGCACCTCGCACTTAGTACTTAACAATCCTCCCCTCTTTCAAATCCCTCCAATACGCTCTCAAATCCGCCTTCACTTCCTTACTCATGATGAGCAGTCCGATGATGTTCGGAAATGCCATGCCCAGAATCATCATGTCGCTGAAGTCGACCACTGCACCTAGTCCTGAAACGGTGCCTATCACGGTGCACACCATAAACAGAATGTTGAACGACTGCTTAATCCAGTTCTTTTCACCGAATAAATACGCCCAAGACTTCATGCCGTAGTAACTCCAGGAGATCATTGTAGCGTAGGCGAATAATATAATCGCCACCATCAATACCCAGTCGAACCAGGGGAATACGCTGGTGAAGGCAGCATTGGTAAGCGACGAGCCGGTGAGTCCTTGCGGATCGGCTGCATAGCCTGTGAATACCAGTACAAGCGCGGTCATAGTGCATACAATCACAGTGTCGATGAAAGGCTCGAGCAACGACACAAACCCTTCACTCACCGGGCGATCGGTTTTACTGGCGCTGTGGGCAATGCTCGCCGAACCAATACCTGCTTCATTGCTGAAGCTTGCCCTGCGAAAGCCCATCATCATTACCCCAATGAATCCGCCCTTCATTGCGTCGGGGTGAAAAGCACCATTCCATATCTGCGCAAAAGCATCGCCGATGTGTGAAATGTTTGCCCCAATTATCAAGAGAGAAAACAGCACATAGATAACCACCATGAACGGTACAATCTTATCGGAAACACGGGCAATACTTTTGATTCCGCCCATGATTACCAACCCAACGGCCAGCGCCATCACAATTCCGAATGTGAGCGAAGAAACGCTATCGGCTCCGAGTGTTTGCGCGACTTGCGCATAGGCCTGATTGGCCTGAATCATATTTCCGCCACCCAAAGTTCCGCCAATGCACATCACAGCAAACACAGCTGCAAGCACCTTACCGAGCCCTTTCATTTTGCGAAGCGCAAGCCCCTTCGACAAATAGTACATTGGGCCGCCACTTACTTCACCCTTTGCATCAATTTCACGGTATTTCACGCCCAGTGTGCACTCAATGAATTTGCTGCTCATGCCAATAAGACCTGCAACAATCATCCAAAAGGTTGCTCCGGGACCGCCCACGGCAATGGCTACCGCAACCAGCGAAATGTTACCCAAACCCAGTGTTCCACTCAATGCTGCCGTCAACGCCTGAAACTGCGACACCTCACCTCTATCCTCAGGCTTGGCATATTTGCCGCGGGTGATATCGAGTGCATGGCGAAATCCGCGCACATTGATGAAACCGAAGTAGAGTGTAAACCAGACAGCAGCGCCAATAAGCAGCACAACCACGAGCCAAGCATCTTGCGTAACCGGCGAGCCATTCGGATGCAGCACTGCCTTGCCCATGTCATCATACACTACCGGGTCATAGATGCCGCAGGCAGCAAAGGGATCCCACAACAGCACCATCGCCAGCACATCGACCAGCGGGGTGAACCATTTATTGAGTTTTTCTTCCAGTGAAATCGCCGGCACAAGCACGTCGGCCTTCACAATTGCTCCAACACCATCCGTTACAACGATAGTATACGGTATGCCCTCTTGCATGCTCGAACAAACGGCACTTTCGAGCGGTGTATCTCGTTTCGACCATTGAAATTGGTAAGGCGGTTGGCCCCCTGTAATGGAAGCCGAGCAGGTAGCATCGCCAATTTCGGACGTGGGATTCTGCACGTCAACGGCAATCTGCATTTGCGCCATTCCCAGGTTAGCAGCCAGGAGGACGAAAAAGAAAAGTATTCTTTTCATAAAAGCTTTAGACTATAGAGCATTCGAAATCCCCACCTTCATGCCCACGTGTTTGCGCTCATTGAGCTCCGTCACCATGAAGTCGGCCAAATCACCGGCTGTTACTTTCCATCCCGGTGTGGGATAACTGTCTTGAACGCGATAAACTCCGGTGCGCTCTCCCTCCTCAATCATCGGTGGACAAACAAAAGTGAATTCCATGCGACTGGTGAGCAATGCGTCAAGCACCCGAATGTGCGCTTGCGTTAGATCAACGTATTCGCGCGGGAAGGTAGAAGTTTCATAAACCTTCAAATGCTCGCTTGCCTGAAGAGCACCAATACCGCCAATGGCTATAATGCGGGGCACCTTATGCTGACGCATAGCATTGATGATATGATTGATGAACACAAGCCGGTACGACAATTCATCGGAGCTCAGGCAAGAAATGACAGCTTCCTGCCCTGCCATGTATTTGGCAATATCTTGCTGATGCATGGCATCGCCCTGTACAACCGTCAAATTTGGATGAAGGAGGGAAACGGTTTCCGACTTGCGCACAAACGCAGTCACCTTATGTCCCTTTTCCAATGCGCGCTTTAACACATGCGCACCCACTCGGCCGTTGGCCCCAAGTACAATCACTTTCATTTGTTATTCATTTGAGTCGGCAAGGTATGCTTTTCCAATCATTTTCAAACACAACTCAATCGCGCAGGCAGCGAATGGAAAACCCTTGCGTACGTGTAAAATCCTGATTGAATGCGGAGTTCGAAAAACTGTAAACGCTCCGGGTGTAGTAAGTGTCGGTGGGCGTAAGTGAACTGGTCCACCAAACCGCACAATAGATTTGCCAAGGGAAAGTACCATCGAGGTTGCGGAAGCCCGAAGGCTGTGCAGAGAATCCGCTTATGTTATTTGAAATCACGTTATCAAATGGCCAAAACCCGGTCCCTTCTCCAATAGTCCCTGTTGTGCGCATTGCCGATGCCGCAACATTCGCACCGCCCAATGTGTTCATCAAAATTGCCCATTCGTCGTTGCTGGGCACATGCCACCCTGTAGGACAAATATTGCGCGAGTCTTCCATAGCATAACCGTTGTAGAGTTTTCCGAATACCACATTGTTGCCGACATTGTTGTTCAGATAACACCAGGCGGGAGTTGTCAATGAAACCCACTGCGCAGTGTCTGTTACAGGATCAATGGGGTCGCCGTTAGAAAAGTGCGTAGTTGCCAGGTTGGCCGCCATCCATTCTTGATTGCCGTTGATCACGGTCGGATAGTAATTACCATCCGTGTCGGTTACACCTGCGCCCGGCGCACCAATTGGGAAACAGTCTTCGCATACAATGCCCAAGGTTGAAACCCCTGAGCTCACATTGAGATTAGAAAGAAATCCCGAACCTGCTTGCCCGTTGTTGAAACAGTATGCATGCAAGCTATTATTCCCTGTGCAAGTGGTGATTTGGAAGTTGCCGTTTTCAACATAGACCGCGTTTTCCCCATTCAACCAAACGTAACCATCGGAGGGGTTTCCGTCGCAATCATTCAAAGAACCATTGATGGTCGCCAAATAAGGCAATGAATTGATTTCGATGGTTTGTGATACATCGGCTGTGAAAGGCCCTACAGCAGTCGTATAAACCTCTTGAAAACCCGCTTCACAAGGAAGCAAAATTTGTAGCTGCATGATTTCATTGGCGGGAACCAAGCCTGTCACCTGCCCGTTAGTTCCGGTAGTTCCGGGTATGGCTCCGAGGCTCGCGCTGGTAAGCACGAGTATAGCATTGTCGAGTGGGTAGAAACCAATTGGGAGTTCATTGTAATTAACAGTGACGGTATAATTTATTCCGCCGATTTCGATGTCATAGTTCCAATAGGAAAAATGGCTGGCATAGCCCACGTATTCATTACCTACACGCGATGCTGTTCCTTCGTATTTCCAGAATCCTGTCGATTCATCGAACGACCACAGCGGAATTGAAGACGGAGCCACACCTTGAAGTTCAGTCGGAATGGCGCAATGCATTTCTACCTGAATGCCCTCTGCCAGTTGCAGGGCTTCACCATTCACGCCTCTAAGCTCGATAGCCGCCATGCCCATTGAACGCAGTACCGATAAGGTTCCGTTATGAAACCCCGTGAGCGATCCGGGCATTTGTTTCGACATCTCAATCATGTCGGTAACATCAATGGCGTTGAGCGCCACAGTAACCTCCCCGCTGTATGGGGCTCCATTGTATTGAACTGCATTGGCCGGGAACATGAGCGTAAACGTTTCAGCCTGCACGATGCCGCCAGCAGCAGATTCGAAGCTCCCGGAAATGGCATTGGAGAGCAATTGTACTTCCACTCGATTATATCCACCCTCGGTGGGTATCCAATTGCGCGAACCTTCGAAATATCCGGGTTTGGTAACACGCACAAAGGCGCTCTTCTCGTAGCACGTCAGGTCTTCAAACTTGAAAAAACCGCGGGCATCGGTGGTTGTTTGCTGGTTGCTCCACCCCGACTGTACAACGGCTCCAGCTACTGCATTGCCCGACTCATCGCGCACCACGCCAAGCA
>JBILIX010000210.1:0-4426 GCA_044368835.1 Flavobacteriales bacterium
CATCATTGCGTCGCCACTCGAAACCATTGCCAGCAATGGAGCCTTGGCTTATCTGAAAACATTGATTGCAAAGGAGAAAATCGTGGAGGTGGTAGTAGGCGAAGCGAAGTACCTCAACGGCGAGCCCTCTGAAATCACCGCCTTGCAGCAGCAATTTGTGCAGAAGCTTACAGCGCAAAACCCGGGTGTGAGCGTCCACAGGGTGAATGAAATGTACACCAGCAAAATGGCAGCACAGGCTATGATAACTTCCGGAGCCAAGCAAAGTGTACGACGGGAAAAAGGCACACTCGATAAGATAAGCGCAGCGATACTGCTACAATCGTGGCTCGACTATCACCAAGGTTAGCATTCGACTACCACCGCGGTACTGTTGGGAGCGGCGAATTCGTTGAGTAGCATACGCATCAATTCTTTATCATTTGACAAGGCCAACGACAACATGTTTTGTGTTCGTTCTTGCCATTGGCCATTCGGATACACTTCTTCCCACACCTTATCGAGTGTAGCCAGCTTTTGTTCCTCTCTGTTTTTGGCGGCCTTCCAGGCCTTTCCCTGGAGTTGATCGATGCCCGTTTGAACACGTTGAAGCTCTGCCATAGCAGTAGCACGCAGCGTTGGATCGACCGAAGCAATGCGATTGGCAAGGCGTTCATAGACCTGCTCGAGTTCCTTCTTTTCCTCGGAAAAATCGGGTTTGTCGCCAACGAGCTGAGCAATGAGTAGTTCCTTCTGCTTGAATAAATCCGCAGCGTTCAAACCAAGCTTCACCATTCTCTTGCCGACAACTGAGGATAGAACCACTAAGGAGTTCCGCAGTATTACGACGGGCATCACTGTTTGGAATTCTTGGAACATGGACCTCAATTGTAACCAATAGGCTACTTCACCCGGGCCACCGACGTAGGCAATATTGGGAAGAATCGTTTCCTGATAAAGCGGTCGCAAAAGAACATTGGGGCTGAAGTTTTCAGGGTGCGCATCAAGTGCATCGATCAATTGGTCTTCACTCCAGACACGAAGTTGATCTGTTGTTTGCCACGTTTCATCCTTGCGTTCGATGCGCAGCCTTGACCCATCAGCCAGGTAAAATAAATTGATCTCTCGAGGGTTCACCTGGGCTTGAAACCCCATTTGTAGGAGGTCCGCATTCGTGGTTGTGACCGCCTTGTGTGTTTTTTGCTGCAGCAGTTCGACGTGCATGTGCGGCAAGAACAAGCGCTTGAGGCGAGCATCATCCGGATTGATAACCACGAGCCCCCATTCGCCGAAGCATTCGTGCACCCACGATTTTGTAAGCTGGGCCCACGAGGCGAATTGGCTAGCTCTATTCCATAGAGCAGTCATCGTATGGCGAAATGACTCATCTTGAATTTCAGCCAGCCACTCTTCGAGAACCTCAGCGAAACCATCCGTTGCAAATCGACCCACTGCGCCTGTTTGCGTTGTATTCCACTGCAGGCGCTTACCATGCACAAAGGTGTGATCGATTTCTTCCCTATCGTGGTCCTCGCTTGCAAGCCAGAAAACAGGAACAACCTGCTTGTGAGCAAAGTTGGCCTGAACCGTTTGAGCCAGTTTAATAGCGCTGAGGATTTTGCAAATCATAAAGGCAGGTCCACCCAGCAAGCACAGTTGATGGCCGGTTGTAACCGTAATGGCACTTCTACTTTTGAACGCAGCAAGATTCTCATTGACCGCTTCAATGGGGAGATAACCGCTGTATTGATTGATCAGTGCGTCGCTCAACACATCATACGCTTCATCAGAAAATTCGCGTTGGGAAGCATAAGCTACCAAATCGGCCATCGAAGGTTCAAAGTTGTACAGGTGCCGGATGGAAGGATTTGCATTGCAATACGCCAGAATAAGCGTGTTGAGTTTGCGTAGTTCCAAGTCAGGAAAATGCTGCGTATGCATGCAGCGAAATTAGTCAAACACGGAGTAAAATGACGGGGAAAGAACTATCGAACCAAGTGAAACATACCGCGCACATCGTGACGCTTCGGTCTACCTGCGGGACGATCTTCGTAATAGGTAATTTGCCAAACATAGCTACCGGAAGAGCAAGGCATTCCGAGAAAGGTTCCGTCCCAACCTTCGGTATGGACATTCGATGAGTAGACCTTATCACCCCAGGCGCTAAAAATCTCCAACAGCCATTTGCCTTCTGAAGCGGGAACCGGCGTAAACTTATCGTTGTTGCCATCGTCGTTGGGGGTAAATGTATTGGGCACAAAGAACTCACGCTCACCTTTTACAGCTTCAATAGGTCGCACAACAGGATCGCGCTCGCCATCCACTTCGGCATAGTCGCCGAACATGGGTTCAATGGTGAAATAGTCAACAAAGTAGTATGCAACAGCAGGATCATTTCCTCGCTGAATCTGAATGCTCTTATCCGCATCATCGCCGAACAAGCCGAAGGTCATGTATCGATAAGATTCCTGCGGGTAGAAGGTAAAAATGTACGTTTGCCACTCGGAAGAATAGATTACGGATTCGACCTTGAGCTGGGGTTCGTTGTAAAGTGGATTTGTACCGTTTTGAATAATAGGATCGACACTGAAATGAAGGCCAATTTTATTGACAGCTAAACCAGCCTGAGAGGTGGGGGTGTGTTGCCCATTTGCCATGCGGAAACCTATTGCGTATCGTTTACCAACCAGCATTGGACTGGTAAGTTGTGTGCTGATGTACTCGCGCTGATTGGTTGTAGGTCTGCCGCAAATAGCCAACCCCATCACTGCGTCTCCATCGTATGAATCCACAATACCCATTGAAGTTTCCGGCAAGTCGCATGCGTTAATGGCATCGTAATGCAAAAGGTCTGGAGAAGCTTCTGAACTGCCTGCATTCGACCAGCCCGATGCTCGCTGCCATTGGCCCAAGCCATTGGGCATGGAGCTGATAGACTCGAAACTTCCATTGCTGAGCTGAGCCAATACTGCCAACTGCAAGAGACAAATGAATATGGATAAAATGTATCGCATCTCGAGTTTTACTATTCGCTAATATACATCGAAGGAACGTAATGCCCTAACTCAAAAAAAATAACGCGCAAAAAAATGCACACCGTAGTTTTTACTCTCAATAGTCATGAGTTCATCCTCATAAATCATAGCAGCAGGAACAGAAAAGTTTACGACGGCTCCCAAGGTAAAAAAGCGATCTTGTGTGGCGCCTCCAACAAGTATACTTTTTTCCACTCCAACGGCAAAATGAGGAACCAGAAGATTGTTAGACTTTATTTGATTCGCCAACGTGGAGGTGTATGAGCCATTTTCATTCAGAAAGTAAAATGAATCTTCAGTTGATTGCGTTGCAACAAATCGTCTTACAATTCCGGTTTCCAAAAAATACCTCGCACGGCGATTGCCGCGATTGAGTGTTGCTCTGAGCTTGGCCGAAACATCGTGTGACCGATAACTGAGTAAAGATGATTGGAGTGGAATGTAAAGGGTATCCACTTCACCCACAAATGGGGGCTCAGTAAGCGTGAAGAAGCCCATTAGCAATTCACTATCCTGTGCATCGAAAAACAAAACGCTATCCGCTTTCAGTTGAAGTGGATCCTCAATAGTGGAGTACCGGATTTTAATTTTATTGAAGGCATAACCGGCGACGGCAGAAAGTTCAATGTCGCCCAATTTGCCTTTCAATGTGAGAAACTGAACACCGACATCCCCTCCGGCAACGAGGTTTACCTG
Source organism: Flavobacteriales bacterium (assembly GCA_044368835.1). GTDB lineage: Bacteria > Bacteroidota > Bacteroidia > Flavobacteriales_D > Sanyastnellaceae > JAIBBG01. The sequence goes on from JBILIX010000210.1 coordinate 3,711, forward strand.
TGGTTTGTGAGCCATGCCGACGAATTGATTGAGCGGCGTGAATGCTCCCGACATGGATTGAACAAAGGGTTGAGTAATATTGGTACCGACTGATAAGGAAGCAGACAAAGGGTTTCGGCGAATTTGCTTGAGTGTCTGGGCTGCCGTTGGCAAAGAATCTTCGGGAAGAAGCACCTGCTCTTGCTCGATATAAATTGTATCGGAATCGATTATGAGCGTATCGGACGAAGCAAAGATGAAGGCTTTAGTCGCTGAAGCACCCAGTGGCAAGCAGGCCGCCACAACAAAAAGAATGATTGTATTGAAACATGAACGCAGCAAGACTTTGTAATAGGCAGAGCAATATACCTCTATTACTTCTTATCAGCAGAGTTAATTGGGGTTGTAACCTTTAGCCCCCTCTTCGAACCTTGCTTGCCAGGGACAGACTGCGTCTGATTCGCAATCGTTTCATTCACCGCCTGACCTTCAGAGGTGGTTGCTTCGCCCACCAAATCCGGCTGATTTGATTGCTCAGCGGCCACATCTGTTGATACAACGGTTTCTTTACTGGCAGCGCCTTTTGAATGAGCAGCCGATGCGGTTTGCGTTGAGTTATCCGGTGTAGTTGGTGAAGCTGGCAACTGGTTTTGCCTATCTTCAGCAGGCTCCACCGCAGGAGATTCAACGATGGCCACATCACTCACGTTAACAGCCTCAGTAGAAGTAGAGCCTGT
>JBILIX010000211.1:0-4418 GCA_044368835.1 Flavobacteriales bacterium
TGGATGATATGAACGCCTGAATTTCTTCGGAGCTATGCTTGCGTGCAAAACTATCGGGGTCGTCACCATCCGGAAATAGCAACACACGCACATTCATACCCTCTTTCAGAATCATGTCGATTCCTCTGAAGGACGCTTTAATACCGGCGTTGTCCCCATCGTACAAGATGGTGATGTTGGGCGTGTAGCGACGGATGAGTCGAATCTGACCTTCCGTAAGTGATGTGCCACTGCTGGCAACCACATTTTCTACTCCCGCTTGGTGCATGCTCACCACATCGGTGTAGCCTTCCACGAGGTAGCATATGTCGTGCTTTACAATGGCGTTCTTGGCAAGGTGCAAACCATAGAGCACATTGCTCTTCACATACAACTCGCTCTCGGGCGAGTTGAAGTATTTTGCAATGTCTTTTTCGGCTTTGAGGGTGCGTCCTCCAAAGGCAATCACCTTTCCACTGATGTTGTGAATCGGAAACATAACGCGTCCGCGGAAGAAGTCATAAATCTTTCCGTCGCGCTCACGTGTGAGGCCTGTTTTTACCAAGTAAGGCAGCTGATACTGTTGTGCAAGCGCCGCCTGCGTCATGGCGTCCCATTTATCGGGGCAATAACCGAGTTGAAACTTTCGAATGATGTCGTCGCGAAAGCCTCGCTCCTGAAAATAGGAGAGACCGATAGCGCGGCCTTCCTCTCCTTCGTGCAGTTGCTCTTGGAAATAGCGCGCGGCAAATTCGCTTACGACACTGAGTTGCTCGCGTTCGCTTTTTTCCTGAAGCTGCTCTTCGCTCTGCTGGTCTTCTTCAATGGCTATTTGATACTTGGCTGCCAGCCAGCGCAAGGCTTCCGGGTAGCTCAACTTCTCGTGTTGCATCAGGAAGTCGACCACATTACCGCCTTTCCCCGAGGAGAAGTCTTTGTAGATGCCTTTTGCGGGAACGACAAAGAAGGATGGTGTCTTTTCGTTGGCGAAAGGTGAGAGTCCCTTGAATGCTGAACCGCTGCGCTTCAAATGCACGAAATCACCAATCACTTCTTCAATGATGGCGACTTGGTAAATTTGATCGATGGTGGAGCGACTGATCAAGACAGATGAAATTTCGGGAGCGTAAAGTTAATCAACCCGAAAGGTTGAAGAGGTATTGTCGGGAAATTTCGAACTTGTTAAGGATTGAAGTTGAAGCTGAATGGAATTAGTCAACTCCACGAATGCGTCCACTCCCAATTGCTCAGGGCGTTTATCCCAAATCGGAGAAGTTGTTTCAACCTTGCCCTGCAACATACTCTTGAGCGAGTTGCGGAGTGTTTTTCTGCGCTGATTGAACGATGTTTTTACCACTTGCTTGAAAAGCTTTGGGTCACACCCAAGTTCTTGCCCGAATTTTCTACGCATACGAATCACCCCGCTCTTCACTTTGGGAGGAGGAATAAATTCGTTTTCATCAACGGTAAACAAGTATTCAATATCGTAGTACGCCTGCGCGAGCACTGAGATGATGCCGTAGTCTTTGTTGCCGGGTCCGCTGGCAAAGCGTTGCGCCACTTCGCGCTGAAACATCCCCACCAATTCAGGCACTTGATCCATATGGTCGAGCACCTTGAAAACAATTTGCGATGAAATATTATAGGGAAAATTACCTACTACTGCCACCGGTTCGTTGAACATCTTATCAAGTGGCATACGCAAAAAATCTGCCTCATGGATGCGCCCGCGCAGTTCTCCAAAGTGAATATTCAGATAGTCAACGCTTTCACGGTCTATTTCAACTACATGCGTTTCGAACTCGTTGCGCAACAACAAATACTTGGTTAGAGCTCCCATTCCGGGGCCTATTTCAAGCACCTTTTTATAATCGCCATGAATGGTAATCGCTTCGGCAATATGCTGGCAGATTTCGGGGTTCTTAAGGAAATGCTGCCCTAGGGCCTTTTTGGGTTTTACACTCATGAGTTGGAAAGTGCGCGAAAGATATAGCCTCCGCGCGACAATTGATCCAAACTGCCTTCCAATGCATAGAGCATGTTGCGTTGTGCCTTTATGCTGTCGTGAAACACCACGATGCTGCCGGGTTTTACATTCCGGATTACATTTTCAAGGCACGTTTCCGGTGTGTTGCTCGCATCAAAATCGGCGCTAAGAACATCCCACATTACCAAGGTGAAACGTGTTTTTAATGCACTCACTTGCCTTGGAGTAATGCGTCCATACGGTGGACGAAAAAGCCTTGAATCAATAGTTCGTTTGGCTTGCACTACGTTGCGCAAGTATTCTATGTGGGGTGTCTTCCAACCGTCGGGGTGATTGTAGGTATGGTTGCCAACGGCATGACCATCGGCTACAATCCGCTGCATGATTTCAGGATGTGCCTCTGCGTTTTTACCCAAGCAGAAAAACGTTGCTTTTGCATTGAAGCGCGCCAGAAGATTGAGTGCCTCATCAGTTACCTCGGGCGTAGGTCCGTCGTCGAACGTCAAATAAACCTCCTGTTGCGCTCCCGCTACATGCCACAGCAGATCCTTGGCGAGCGGCTTCAACAATGCGGGTGTTTTAACGAGGTACATCAGTCGAGCGGATGGGCTAAAACACAAGAGGTTTTTCCACCAATCACGTTTCCTTCGGTGTCGTATGCTTCAAACATCACCACGTAAATCCCAATGGGCGCTTTGGTTCCGTCGTCATCTATGCCATCCCACGACATGCGCGCTTCATTTCCTAGCAGCATGTTTTGCATGAGGTGTCGCACGGGTCTACCGTTGCTGTTGTAGATGCGGATATTGCCCACAAAGCCGCCTTTTTCCAGAAGTATGGAGAACGTTACGACATCGTTATAACCATCGTTGTCGGGTGAGAATACTTCAGGGTCCACCGTGATTTCGGTTGTGCTCGCTCCGCTTAATACCGCTTGCGAGTTGATGATTCCGGGGGTTGCGAAGCCTGCGCTTTCTGCCGCGCTGTGCCAATTGGTTGCGTCATCAGAAGGGCGGTCATACGCTATACGTTCAAGCGAAACACCATCGGTTGTGTTGAGCAATGGGAAGTGAAAGTCGCTGTTGTATGCAACTTCGTCGGCCACTTCTCCATTCGGTAATAGAAGGTAAACAACGTCATCGGAGGAGAAGTCTGACATGCCTTCAACTTTCCAAACCGCACTTCTGTTGGTGTTGTAGTAGAGCGAAGGCAACTCTCTGCCATCGCGTGCCAGAACCAAAAACGAACCGGGCATGAGTAGTAAGTTGCGCTCTGTGATGAAGTCGGGTGTATTCATTTCTCCGCTTGTTGCATCGGCAAGTGCACAGCTATCCAGCGAAACAGCATGTGTCGAGCGATTGTAGATTTCGATAAAATCGCTACCACCATCAAAAGGATCGTAAAGAATTTCATTGATGATAAGCTCTCCCTCAACAGGTGCTTGCGGCAAAGCAAATGAACCGTTGATGTTCATTGCAACATTGCTCCAACAGTCGGCAATGCCAAGCAGGTTGAAGGAGTAAATAGTATTCGCGGTCATGGCGCCGTATGTCAGCACAAGTTCATTGCGTTCATCACCCGTTAGGTAGGCTGTTGTCAAATCGATTGCAACGCCATTTACAGTCCACTGCGTAACATTCAAACCGGGTTGCGAAAGGGGCTCGTTGAAAACAAGTGTAACTGCATTTTCGGGTTCACTCAACACATAGAGCAGTTGCGGCGCAATGCCATCAGTACTTCTATCGAGCACACTGTTTTTTCTGCCTGCGCTGCTGCCCTGCTGTCGCACGCATGCGCGCCAGTTGTCGTAACTGTTGCAAGGGTCGTCCGGATTTACGCGCTCCATCGACCAGCCGCCGGCCTCTTTCTCTGCGTCGTTGTAGTATGCTTTGGAGTAGCGAATCGTCTCCAAGGTGTCGTTTTCGATAATCAAATGAATCGCAGTTCCATCTTCCGTAAGCAACGGAAATCCTTCCATATAGGCCACATTCGGGTATGCGAAAAACTGAGCAGGGTCGCTGTCTGTGTCAGTGATAATGATAAATGAATCAGGCTGCAACAACACTTGCGCTTCAAAGAACCCGTTGTTCACTTTCAACCGGGTTAGATCGATCAGGTGATTCGTTCGGTTGAAGATCTCGATGAAATCAACTGATGGACTTGCGGTTTGGTCGCCGTCACTTCCGTCGGCCATAATCTCATTGATGATGATGTCGCCCGCATCCGGCATTAATCCGCGTATGAAGCTGAGCGTTGAAGCAGCACATGCATTTCCGTCGCAATCGGTCAGGCCGATTAGTGATAGGATATAGGTCAACTCCGCAGCCAACGGTGTGCTCGTGGTAAGCGTGAGTATATCGCGGTCGATATTCCACATCGGGTTGATGGCAATTACTCCATTACCCAATGCACCACTCAAGTTTAAAAAGCTGATTGTGTCCATCGATTCGGT
>JBILIX010000212.1:0-4417 GCA_044368835.1 Flavobacteriales bacterium
GGATAAGACCAAGCTCGACGATGCATTGGCTCCCACCCTGCTCCTTGGCGAAAATGAAAATGAAGTGTTTTATTACTCCGGTGCCTATAAGCCCGATACCACAGAACTCATTCTAACCGATTTATCAAAAGATGGTTTCCGAAAAATCATGCTTGATAAAAACATGCGTGTGAATGACCAAGTAGTTCAATTGAAGGCAAAGCTCGAAAGCAAAGAAATTGACGAGCTTACCTACGAAGAAGCCTACAAGCAAGTGGTTGGCGCGAAAGACGCACCGTTTGTGGTGATTAAAACCGTTGACAAAACCAAATTCAAAAATGTAATTGGTGCAATGGATGAACTGAACATCTGCAATGTGCGCAAACGCGCCATTCAAGACATGGCTGAATCGGAAGCCATCGCAGTTCGCCAGCGCGCATCAGAATTGGATTTGAAGAAAAAATAAACAGGCATTGAACCTCGTTGCTACTCAGCGGTATCAACTTACGGATTCAATACTAACCAAAAACTTACAGCTATGACAGGTTTAATTGTAGTGCTCATAATAGCGGTTGTGGTAACCGCCGTGAGCTTAGACGTCAGCTGGACCAACATTCTGAACAAGGAGCGCAACGACATTGTGTTCCAAGACAAGTTCAAAGAATATGGTGCCTACAAAATTCGCAAAGGCCACGGAATGACCTTGGGTATTGCCCTTGGAACAACCGTGTTTATAGCCGGTGCCGGATTTACGGCTCCCATGATTTTCGGCAAAAAAGCCGAAGAGAAAGTGGAGATTCCAGCTGAGAAAATTGTTGAAATGTTGGCCCCGCCTCCAACCAATCCGGAGGAGCCACCACCACCACCACCACCGCCACCACCGCCGCCACCACCGCCAACGGTTGAGCAAATTAAGTTCACCGAAATCGAGGTAACGGAAGAAGAGGTGAAAGATCCACCACCAGCTGTGGAAGAGTTGAAAGATCAGAACATTTCGACTGTTACGCAAGAGGGTGATGACGGCCCGGTAGGCCCGGTTGAAGTGGTAACGATTATTGAAGAAGTGAAACCAGAAGAACCGGTTTCATTTGCTCAAGAGATGCCGCAATACCCGGGAGGTGAATTGCAAATGCAGAAAGACATCATGGAAAACGCTCCTTATCCTGAAATGGAAAAGGAAAACAATATCCAAGGTAAAGTCTATGTGCAGTTTGTAGTTGAGAAGGATGGATCTGTAACTGGCGTGCGTGTTCAACGCGGTGTTCAAGGCGGACCCAACTTAAGTAAGGTAGCAGAAAACGCCGTGAGAAAACTCAAGAAATTCGCACCTGCCAAGCAAAACGGACGTCCGGTGCGTTTGGTGATGACCATACCAGTGAACTTCACATTGAAATAGTACTTAAGAAAGAATATTAAACGGCTCGCTTCGGCGGGCCGTTTTCATTTCTCCTATACCGCGCAGTAAAAAATTAACCGCAGAGACGCGGAGAGAACTACGAAGTTTTGAGACATCAACAACTACCTTCATTATCCTCTTGCATTTTCTCTGTGCATTTGCGGTAAAAAAAACTACCCGCGGAGACTCGGAGAGAACTACGAAGTTCTAAGACGGCACGAACTATCTTTGCACTTATTCTCATTTTCAGATTGTATGCACAGAACACACACCTGCGGCGAACTCCGCATTGAACATAACGGACAAGAAGTAACACTGAGTGGTTGGGTACAGCGCACGCGCGACAAAGGCGGTATGCTTTGGGTCGATTTGCGCGACCGCTATGGCATTACTCAGTTGTATTTCGAAGAAGGCAAAACAGCCCCCGAAATCATGCAAGCGGCACGTTCGCTGGGCCGCGAGTTTGTTGTGAAAGCAACCGGCACCGTCATCGAACGCTTTGCGAAAAACGCCAATATGCCAACCGGTGATATAGAGTTGCAGGTTGCGAAATTGGAAATCCTCAACGGAAGCAAAACACCGCCTTTCACCATTGAAGACGTGAGCGACGGGGGTGACGATTTGCGCATGCAGTGGCGCTACCTCGACCTTCGCCGCAATCCACTCAAGAATAATTTGATGCTGCGACATCGCATTGGCATTGAAACGCGCAAATACCTCGATTCACTTGCTTTCATGGAAGTGGAAACTCCGTACTTGATTAAGAGCACTCCAGAAGGAGCGCGCGACTTCGTAGTGCCATCGCGCATGAACGGCGGACAATTCTACGCCCTTCCTCAATCGCCTCAAACCTTTAAGCAGATATTGATGGTAGCGGGCTATGACCGTTACTACCAAATTGTACGTTGCTTCCGAGACGAAGACTTACGCGCCGACCGTCAGCCGGAATTTACGCAGATCGACTGCGAAATGGCCTTCGTGGAGCAAGAGGACATTCTGAATACGTTCGAAGGATTAGTGCGTCATCTCTTCAAGACCGTGAAAGGAATTGACATTGCAGGTGTACCTCGCATGACCTATGATGATGCGATGCGTCGCTTTGGAAATGACAAACCCGACGTGCGTTTTGGAATGGAGTTTCAAGACCTCACACCTTCTATGCAAGGGAAGGGCTTTGCGATATTTGATAGTGCTGAAGCTGTTTTGGGGATTGTTGTTCCAGGCTGCGCCAATTACACACGCAAGCAAGTAGACGAATTGACCGAATGGGTGAAGCGTCCACAAATCGGCGCCAAAGGCCTTGTATACTGCATGTGCAACGAAGACGGCACATTCAAATCATCAGTAGACAAATTCTACACTGCGGATGACTGGAAGTCGATTGCACAAACAGTAGGTGCCAGCGCCGGCGACTTGATGCTGATACTTTCAGGCGACCTCAACAGCACGCGTAAGCAATTGAGTGAACTTCGCTTGCTCATGGGCGCGAAGCTCAACCTGCGCAATCCAGATGATTTCAAACCGTTGTGGGTTGTTGATTTTCCATTGGTAGAATGGATCGAAGAGGAAGGCCGCTGGTTTGCCATGCACCACCCGTTTACAGCGCCTAAACCCGAACACTTCCACTTATTGGAAACATCGCCAGGCGACGCGCGAGCGAATGCATACGACTTCGTATTGAACGGTGTTGAAATAGGCGGTGGTTCTATCCGTATACACGACCGCGACATTCAAGCGCGCATGTTCAACCTGCTTGGATTCACTCCGGAAGAAGCGCAGAAGCAATTCGGATTCTTGCTCAACGCATTTGAGTATGGCGCTCCCCCGCACGGTGGTATTGCCTTTGGCTTCGACCGTCTGTGCGCACTCTTTGGAGGAGTTGAAAGCATTCGCGATTTCATTGCATTCCCGAAAAACAATAGTGGCCGCGATGTAATGATCGATGCACCAAGCACGATCGACCAAAAACAATTGGATGAACTCAGCATTGCACTGAACCTAAAGCCATGAAGCACGCGTTGACAATCCTGATTGCATGTTGCCTTTGGATGGCACTGCCACTTATTGCGACAAGCCAGGTTGGAAAGACCAACTTGAAAGGAGCAATCAGCAATCCGCAACGTGATTTCTTTTTGTTAAAACACCAAGGAAGAATTGACACTGTGAAACTCAATGCTGAAGGAAAGTTTGACCTGCTCATTGAACAAGCCACAGCCAACTATTTCATTATTGACTACAATCGGCAGAGCATTTCACTGTACTTGCTGCCCGCCGATGAACTGACGCTATCGCTATCGGGCGTGAACATCACAGATGCGCAGGTAACCGGATCAAGCGCTCCCTATTGCAACCACATCCTTCAGCGAACGAAAGAAGATCGCGCCTTTTCCGCAGCGTATCCATCGTTTAAAATGAGTTCGCTGCAGGCCGAAACGTTTTTTTCGCTTCGAGACTCCGTTCGCACTGCGCGAATGAATGCGCTTGGTGCAAATGACAAAACCAGCAGTTTCATTACCCCGTTTCGCGATGCAGAATCAAAAATCTACGCCTATCAAATGGGATTGGATCTGATTAATTTCAAGAATCAGGCAATGAAATCGGGCATGGGTGCAATGCCCAAATCAATCGAAAAATTCATTGACTCCATTGAGCTGAACGATGAGTCGATGGCCTATGACGGAGCGTATAAATCATTCGTATTGAATAAAGCTTCGCTCGAGGCCAATCTGCGCTATCAAAACGACCCGGTAAAATCGCCTGCACGTTATTACGAATTGGTAATTGCCGTAATTGGCGAATGGGTTAAACCCGAGCGCAACAAGAGCGTTCTCATCAGCGAGTTCATGCCGCAAGTATTGAAAGATGTAGGCACCTCCGATTTGACATCTTTTATTAGCACGCTTGAAAAAGTTTCAAACGACAAGAAACTGCTCGAGTCAGTAAAAAGATATGCTGCTCAATATGCGCATCTCTACGCCGGGCGTATTGCACCCGATGCAGAATTTTATGACGCTGAGGGCAAGGTGAGTAAGTTGAGTGATT
>JBILIX010000213.1:0-4416 GCA_044368835.1 Flavobacteriales bacterium
ATAAAAGCGTGAGGCGTTTTCCTCGCCATCGGTTAAGATGATGCAAACCACGGAGGCCTTGTTGGCATCGATCTCCGCACCATGAGTCTCTTGAATACGGTCGACACTCGTTCCGATTGCATCCAGCAAGGCAGTCATTCCATCCGGATCAATATCGCGAGAGCGCAGGTAATTGAATTGGTGGATCGGTTGATCAATGCGCGGGTGCAGCACCTTGTTATTGAATGTGCATAGCGACACCACTACTTCCTGCTCGGGATACTTTGTGACGATTTGCTTGATCTCGTCCAAATGTTCGTTGTAGGCACTGAGGGTTTTCAGCCAGCAAGCAGCCATCGATGAACTGTTGTCGAGGATGAATTGGTAATAGGTTTTTGTGTTGTTGTTTGACATGGTATGTAAAATTTTACGCAAATGTTCAGTCGGGAATCACCCCTGAAGTATGCATTTGCAACCTTGCAAGCGGAACTGCAAGGAGATAAAATACTCTATATCAAAAACCTACATCACCTCCACCTTGCATCGCTTCACCGCCTTTCGTATGCGCGGATGGTCTTGATGAGCGATGATCAACTCTTTCAATTCCGGGTATTCGGCCAGGCGTTGCTTCACAACCACGAGCAAGGTTTCGATGAGCGAAATGTCTTGCTTTGCCTTGGCCAATTCAATGCAACGCTTTACCCACGCATGGCGCACTTGTTCGTCTTTGGAATAGCGCACAAATTGAAATAAGATAACATCGAACATGCGGAGTGCCATGCCTTGAGGGCGCAACCAATGCATGAGAATCTCATCCATTTGCACTTGCACTTCCCAGCACATGAGTGTAGAATTTACGGTGTTGACGAACTTGCCTATATGCTCCACTTTACGCAGATTATAATTGCGCATGGAGCGAATGAATTTTTGTCCGCCCAGCTTCACAAACTTGCGCGGGTAGTTCTGATTGAGCCGACCGCCACAGGTGGTACAATAGGGGTTTGAGCAACCCAACTGACCTTCGGGTTCCGGAATGTTGAGCAGTGTGTGAAAGGTAAGTAAACGATTGATTTGATCGAAGTTCTTGAATCTTTTCATGGCTTTCAAGGTACGATTTGGCGCATGAAAAGTCAAGGGTTTTGGCGTACAAAAACACTTGAAAAACCATCAATTGGCTCACTGACCGATAGAGCGTTCTTGAGCTTCAACAATCGTATTGATAAGTCTGATGATCATAGAAAGTACAAAAAGAAAAAGCAGAATCACCTTCCAGGAATATCGACGCCACCATGGTTCTGACTCCTCATCCTCTATTGGTTGATATTCCGTTTTTTGTTGTGCTTCAGATACCTCAGTTGGACTTTCTGCAGATTCCATTTTCTTCGGGGGTGGCGCGGTCCGGCCATATAAACCTACGCCGGGAGGTAAATCCTCCATCAACTGCTCATCCAACTCCCTCCATTTATTCCAGATGCGGATACTTTCCATACCAATTACATCAGGAGTGGTCTCTGAGAGGAATTCACCCGAAACCAAAATCCCGGCATACAACAATCCGGAATTATTATAGATCTTCTTAATTGCAGTCCAATAATCATCGATACCGTTATGCAAAGTCGCCACCTTTTCATCGGTCAACCCATCGTGCATCAGGTGGAAATTCGCTTCCGTTGAAATGAACCACACGTCACCCGGCTTGAGTCTATACTCGGCCGACACAAACCCCTTCCATGTTTTGTATGTTCCGAAAATACGCCGAGCATGCATCATTTTTAAGTTGTTGTAGGCTCGATAATCAGCAATATCCTGTGAGCCTTTCGCATGGCGAATCCCATTTTGATACAGCATTACAACTGCATCCCCCCCTTGCGCATAAGCCATTCGACCTTCTGAATCAACAACTGTCAATGCAATACCAATTCCTTGAAAAATATTGATATTGCGACTTTCCTTGAATGCGATTAATTCGTCGTTAATGAGCGATAAAATGTAATCCAACAAACCTGTAAACCGTACCTCCCTTGTGCTAGCGTAATTGGCACATTCAACAGCATGACTGATGGCCTGCATAACGATAGCATGCGCTTGTTTCTCTTCAACGGGACTATACACCACTACACACCATCTCATTCCGAAAAGCTCCAAACAAACCATTCGGTCGCGCCAGAATTGAAAACCTACCTGGTCAGGATAAAACTGTCGGTATTTAATTAGGTGAGTCATATTCTATTGATTAAATAAGTTGCTATCATAACCTATAGAAGCACTTTTTTCAGCATATTGGAATGAAATAATTTTTCAACACACCACCTCGCCCATCATTTTTCAACATGTTCATTTTTTGCAGGAGTAATATTATACACGTCAGCATTCAATCTCCTACGTTCGCCCCATGCAATCGAAACAACTTGAACTGTTCAAATACTTCACGCTCGCCGAAGAACGTGACGACGCACACACTTCTGCTTGCGCTATGCTGCGCGACTTTATGGAGCAGATGGACCTGGATAATATCAAACTTATGTTGAGCGAAGCAGAATCGCTTGCCGATGTCGACACGGAGACTTATTTCGCCAAACTGCAAAAGGCCTTTCTCTTCATGCGCATGTCGGGCAACACCTTGTTGGAATCAGCGGAAGGACGATGCAATCGTTGTCACCCCGGAGTAGCGTCCTTTACCTTCAAAGGAGACAACATTCCTTGGCACATCAGCTTCTTGTTTCATGTAAAAGACAATAAGGTGGTAGATGTGCATGAATGCCACGCCATGTGGACCCTGTTTCCTGAGCTTGACGGCGGACTTCAGCTGCATTTGGATGAACCGGATTTCTTGTTCGAGGATGCGGACGGTGGGATGGATGATCCGCCGTTTTGAGGGTTGACCACAGAGGGGATGGAGGGCACGGAGGGTTGATACTCCAAAAAATTTTGCGACCCCGTTCAGCTCTGCGATTGTATGAAACATCGTGCGGGTGGAGCAAAGCGTAACTCGTGTGAACCCTTACTTGGCTTTTATCATTCTGTGCAAGAATAAAGAGTTGGCAAATGCCAACGTGAGTTTCGGCACGGCTTACGCTTCGCTAAACCCGCGTCATGGAGAACTATATCCCTCGCCCCATCCTTAATCCGACATCATTTAACCGCAGAGGTGCCTCGTGTACACAGTAGATTGGGGAATTGCGCGGAGAAGTATCACCCTCTAAAAAACTCGCGAGGATTTGCAGAAATAAAGTCTTGCCAGGATATGCCACGGTTGTCGAGTTGGAGCAATTGAGCATTGGGAAACTTGGCAGTGAAGTTTTTAAGCCCAGTAATCTTATCGTGTCCCGATTTCACTTCGATCGCCAAGAGTTGATTGCCCCAACGAATAATAAAATCGACCTCGGCATGGCCTTCATTCCAATAACTGATTTCCAGGTCCGAACCGGCATAAGAAAGTAGATGAGCTCCTACGGCGCTCTCTACCCTTCTTCCCCAATGCATGCGGTCGCTTTGAGCCTCTTCAAACGATTGGTTCGCAAACACACTCATCAGCGCATTGTTCTGAACCTGAAGTTTGGGGCTACTTGCTCGACGACGCATTTCTTGATTAGCAAACTTGGGCAAGCCCGTTAGCAGGCCGGCAGCCGAAAGCAATTCCAGGTAGTGAGCAAGGGTTACAGTATTACCTGCATCTTGAAGCTGGCCTAGCATTTTAGTATACGATACCGTTTGAGCACTGTAGCGCGCACCCAACTCAAACACGCGACGCAGCAAGGCAGGTTTGTCGATGCGCGTCATCATAAGCACATCTTTGGTGATGGTCGTTTCAATGAGTGCATTGCGAATATATTCAGCCCAGCGTACCTCATCACTGCGGAAGCCCATGGAGCCGGGGTACGCCCCGAAGTAAACGTATTGTTCGGGTGTACTACCGAACGCTTCCTTCAATTCGCTGTATGTCCAATGCGACATATACGTCTGCTCAAATCGGCCCGCCAGCGACTCGGTAGTTCCTCGTTGCAACAACCAATGCGAAGAGCCAAGCAACACCAAGGCAAATGGCATGGTTTGATTGAATTTGCCCTCATCATACAAGCGTTTGATTCGCTCACTCCATTGAGGTATTTTCTGTACCTCATCAATGGCCAACACAACGCGTCGATTCGATTTAGCGGCAACAATGGCCGCACGTTGCCACCATTGATCGAGCCGCGACGTGTCGTCACCATCTTCAGCAACCACATACACCCCTTCAAATGCTGCATCGGCAAACAGTTGTCGAACCACCGTTGTTTTACCCACCTGCCGTGGCCCGGTAATGAGTTGTATAAAACACTCCTTTTCGAGGAGTCTGTGCCTCAATTGCGTGAAATATGGACGCTTAAATTCAACCATAAGACAAAGATAATCAACATCTTCCAAAATTACTCAGCGTGCTGAGTAAATTTACTCAGT
>JBILIX010000018.1:0-14490 GCA_044368835.1 Flavobacteriales bacterium
CGCAGGAGGTGATGATTTTCTGGCCACGTTTCGCACAGGCATCGACAGCTTGGGTTATCTCAACAATGAAGTACGTTATGCCATGGTGGACACCCTCGGCTTTGATAGTGTCTTTGTTTATTCCGACGATTCCACGCGTGCCCATTATCGTGTCAATTTTTCATTTGTAGGAATCGGCAATGGTGATTATGTAGAGAACGGATTCTCCGCCAATGGCCGCACATACCGCTGGGTTGCACCTGTTTTTAACGGCGTTCAATGGTCAAAACAGGGTTCGTATGCGCCGGTTATTTTGCTCGCTGCTCCGAAGAAGACACAAATGGTTTCTGCCGGTTTTTCTTGGCCCGTTGGCCATCTCGAGAAATTAGTTTGGTCGCTTGAGGGCGCGCTGTCCAATCGCGACTTGAATACATTTTCAGCGTTCGATTCTGCAGATGACCTAGGTATAGCCGCCCGTACACGCCTTCAATGGAATGAATTAAAGACGGTCGCTGAAACAAATACATGGCTTGCCGATTCAACGAAACAGCGCTTGCTGTCTGCAACCTTTTCCTATGAATTCACGCACAAAAACTTCAATCCTGTGGAGCGTTTCAGGGAGGTTGAATTCGTGAGAAATTGGAACTTGACCAATCTTCCTAACGACGCGGCAGATCAGCACTGGAGCTCCTTGCAAAGTGCATTTCGCAGCAAGAAATGGGGTAAGGTAGCATTGTCGGCCGACTTCATTCATATGCCGAATGTGTTCGATGGTTATAGGGCAAAGGGAACTACGGATATTTCTACTCGCGGTAAATTTCTTGCACAAACGGATGCTTCTTTTTTGCTTACATCGGGAGCTGTTCAATCCATGTTCGCACGCCACAAGGGCAGAACCGCGCAAGACGTCGGCAAACTCCGATTTATGTTGGTTGATGAGTATGAGCGAAATGTGTTTCGCGCTGCCGATAGCATTCAGAGCTTGTCCTACGAATTTTTAGACTGGGAAGCGTCGGTTGGAAATGCAGATACGATTAAGAAGACGATGCGTATTTTTTATCGTGAACGTGTAGATCGTAAGCCCCTTCAAAACAGTTTGGAGGCTGCCGCTCAGGCCGACCAGTATGGTATGCAATGGATTCAACGATGGAAGAATGATAGTCGCCTATCGATGCAAATAAGCAATAGAAGACTGCGTGCCATCAACCCTGAATTGTTTACGGCGGCTCCTGAAAACACATTGCTCGCTCGCGGCGAATACAATGCAAAGCTTTGGAAGAATGCAATTCAGAATACAACCTTCTATGAAATCGGCTCCGGATTGGAGCAGCGCCGTGAGTTTATATACCTTGAGGTGCCTGCAGGGCAGGGGGTCTATGTTTGGAATGATTACAACGGCGATAACGTGAAGGATTTAAATGAGTTCGAGGTGGCTGCATTTTCCTACGAAGCGAATTACATACGAACCTTTGTGCAAAGCAATGACTATGTGAAAACCTACTCCAATCAATTCAGTGAGTCGATTCTCTTTCAACCCGCTCGACTAATCAAAGCTGCAAAGCCATTCGGGCGTTTTTGGAGTCGATTCAGCTCAGCAACCACGTTTCGTATCGAACGGAAGACATCTCGTGAGGAGGGGCCTGAGCGGTTCAATCCGCTAATCACGAATCTATCCGACTCGGTGCTGTTGGCTTCGCAAGGTCTTGTGCGAAACATTCTTTATTACAACAAGTCCAACCCTGTATTTGGAATGGATTACACGCATCAATTGCTCGAAAATCGAAATCTGCTAAGCAATGGTTTTGAGAGTCGCAATGAGCAACTCAACTTGGGCGCCCTGCGCTGGAATTTCTGGCGTGCGCTTACCGTTATCCAGGAAGTGAGATGGGGCAGCAAGCAAACCCGTTCTGATTTTCTCAACGGTAGAAATTTTCTCATCCAATACGCGCTGCTGCAACCGAAGCTCACCTATCAACCTTCTCCTTTGCTCAAGGTGAGTGCCCTTGCACAGTATGCAGATAAGAGAAATACGATGGGCGATGAACGCGCATTGGTGAGAAAACTAGGAGCGGAGTGCGCATGGAATGTTCCTGAAAAAGGCAGTATTCGTTCGGAGGTCAATTTGTATGCGATTGACTATAACGGAGCAATAACGAATTCGCTGGCGTTTGAAATGTTGGAGGGGTTGCAACCAGGATACAACTACACATGGCTGGTTTCTTGGCAGCGCAATGTGGCCGATAACATCCAACTCAATATTCAATACAATGGCCGTAAACCGCAAGACCTGAAAACCATCCATGCGGGAAGTGTGCAGGTGAGAGCAGTGTTCTGATTTTTCATCCTCCGTTGCACTTAACTGCAGCCATGCTGAAAATTATTTTCTTCCCTTCGTAACCTTTACACATATTCCTCCCGTTAAACACCTCGTAAGTTCTCATGAAGAGATATTAGATAGTTTAATTGTTTTCATTTGCAGAAAGGTCATCCAGCGGGATGGCCTTTTTGCTTTTTGTTTCAACTTTTCCTTCGCATGTTTGTTTCAATTAATAAATAAAACAATGATGCGCTCTTTTTTCCTCTCGTTGGCCATTGCAGCTAGCACATGCGTCTTCGCACAATCTACAGAAACACTTTCTATCGGTGATGCAGCCCCTGCCACAGACGTGAAAATGGCGGATATTTCAGGTTCGCAGTATTCTCTGAGCGATGTAAAAAAGCAGAATGGGTTGCTTGTTGTGTTCTCTTGCAACGGTTGTCCATTTGTGGTAGGCAGCGAAGGCAGCGAGGGTTGGGAAGGCCGTTATGAAGAATTGCGTGCGTTGGCCGATGGCAACAACATCGGCATGGCGCTAATAAACAGCAACGAGGCTAAGCGCGAGAAGGGCGACGATTTGAAGAGCATGAAGGTGCGTGCTGAGGAGCATGGATTTTCGAACTGCAAGTACTTGCTCGATGTGAATTCAACGGTTGCTAATGCGTTCTATGCTCGCACAACACCTCATGTCTATTTGTTTGACGGCAGTATGAAACTTGTATACAAGGGCGCTATCGATGACAATGTGGACGACAGTAAAAAGGTGAAGGAGTCCTATCTGAAAAATGCCATTAAGAATCTGGCAGCCGGTAAGAAAATCAAGCCGGAAGAGACCAAGCCGGTCGGTTGCAGCATCAAACGAGTAGGTTAATTTATTGTTGCGGCAAGGCGGTTGGAATCCACATGAAAAGATGTGGATTGTTTTTGAATGACTCAATACTCGGTGAACCAATAAGCAAAGCCAGATCCACTAACCAAAGCACACCTCCCCCCCCAAAAGTCAGGGTATATGCAACGGGTACTTTAATATCTGTTCCAAGGTAGAGTCTGTGTATCCCGAATAGCCCCAGCGCCAAATCAAGTCCAATTGCAACAAGCCTTGGGTTTTCACTTTTTGCAACCTTTTCATTCAGCTGTAAGAAGCCGTCGTCGGTTGTCTCCAATAGGAGCTCGGAAATGAACCCTTCAGTACGGCTTTGACAGCTGCCATGCCGTGACGCCAGCAGCAGCGCCGAAGTAGTAAGAATTACAAACAGGCCTCGCATGGATGAGCCCAGTAAGGGTGTTATTAGGTAAGAATCAGCATTGCATCGCCGTAAGCCCAAAAACGATACTTGTTTTTGATTGCCTCATCGTATGCATGCATAATCAGGTCATAACCTCCGTAAGCCGTCACACACATAAGAAGTGCGCTCTCCGGTTGGTGGAAATTCGTGATTAAACTATCAGCGATGTTGAAATCGTAGGGTGGATATATGAACTTGCTGATCCAACCGTCATAAGGCTTCAACATGCGATCGGTACTCACGCTGCTTTCAAACGCACGTAACACTGTGTTGCCAACGGCACATACGCGATGACCCGTTTGAAGGGCATGATTTACAACTCGCGCAGTTTCATCCGGAATGATGCACTGCTCGCTCTCCATTTTGTGTTTGGTAAGATCTTCAACCTCCACTTGACGGAAGGTGCCAAGGCCAATGTGCATGGTTATTTCCGGCATGTGCACACCTTTGATTTCGGCACGCTTCAGCAATTCGCGGCTGAAATGCAAGCCTGCGGTAGGGGCGGCAACTGCACCCTCATGCTTTGCGAAGATGGTTTGAAACCATTCTTCATCTTCGGCTTGCACCGGGCGATTGATGTATTTCGGAATGGGAGTTTCACCCAATTTGTATATCAGGGCCTTGAACTCATCATGGGTACCGTCAAACAAGAAGCGCAATGTGCGGCCTCGAGAAGTCGTATTGTCGATGACCTCGGCTACGAGTTCATCGTTTTCTCCAAAATAGAGTTTGTTGCCAATTCGGATTTTTCTTGCCGGATCGACAACGGTGTCCCACAATAGGCTCTGAGCATTCAATTCGCGAAGCATGAAAACTTCGATCATGCTACCGGTTTTCTCCTTGTTGCCCAACATGCGGGCAGGAAAAACACGAGTATTGTTATTAACCAGAACATCGCCCTCTTCGAAATAATCGAGAAGGTCCTTGAACATTTTGTGTTCAATTTTACCGGTGCGCTTATGAACAACCATCAGTCGGCTTTCATCGCGGTGCTTGGATGGATGCTGAGCAATCAGCTCCTCTGGGAGTTTGTAACGAAACTGCCCTAATTTCATCATGGAAATCAATGCTCTAAGATTTTAGTGTGGCTGCCGAATGTACGATTTTGAAAAGCCTTTGTAAAGAGAAACTTTGCAAAGCGCTGATAGTCAGACTCAAAATTGTTAATTGCTGAGCTTTCGAAGGTGCTCAAGCAGGGTTTCTACAGTCCAGGCATTTTTTACATCAAACGGATTGCTTTGGGTGCGACGCAACGATTTTAGGTAGGCGCCGCTTTGCGCTCGCTGGCCTAAATCATTGGCCAGTGTGCGGATATAAGTGCCTTTGCTGCATGAAATTCTGAATTGAGCTTCGTTGTTTTCGAATGATGTAATCTCAAATGCTTCTACCTGTATGCGCACAGCAGGAATCTCAATGTGCTCGCCACGACGCGCTGCTTTGTATGCGCGCTGTCCATCAATTTGCTTGGCGCTGTAACTCGGCGGCGTTTGCATTTGCTCGCCGGAAAGACCAAGAGCAACCTCTTGCAAGTGTGTCAGCGATAAATGAGTTGTAGGATAATTGCCCTCCGGTTGTGTTTCAAGGTCGAAACTGGGTGTCGTTTGTCCGAAACAAATGACGCCGGTGTACTCCTTCGTACCCGCCTGAAGACTGTCGATGCTTTTGGTCATATTACCTGTGCACACAACTAGCAGCCCTGTTGCAAGCGGGTCGAGCGTGCCCGCATGACCAATTTTGAAACGCTGTGCATGTCCGTGTTGGTTGGGTGGAAGAACCAGCTTGTGCCGCACAAAACCTTTTATTTTATTCAAGGCGTCGAAACTTGTCCAACCCAATGGTTTGTCGATCAGCAATAGACTCCCGCTCACAAATTCGTCGATGCTCTCAAAAGAGTTGGGCAATTTCATAAGTGCACAAATTTAGAGCCTCCGGCCCGGTTCATACAATCATTCGAAAAATCGAGTAGCTTTGAGGCAATGAAGAGAATGTTGTTTTCGGTAATTACTGCAATGATTGTTATGTCTTGCGCTTCGCGAGCTGAGCGAGCTGCCGATTACAATGATCGTATCGTTGGAACACAGAAGTCTATTGTGGACGCGCTTGTTGTCATGGATTCAACCTTCAGTGATACAAATGCCACGAAGGAATGGGTAGATCTGAATTATGCCGATTTGCAGGCGAGAGTGAAGCGTGCGATTTTGGCATTGGATAGCATCGGTCCATTTCAGGAAGACCCTTCTTTACAACTTTCTGCCAAAGAGCTTTTCAGATCCTACGAGGCTTTGGTGGATTTCGAGTATAAAAAACTCGTGGAAATAAAACTTTTACCAGATGTAAGCGTAAACATGGCAATTGTTGACTCCAACCTTGCCGTACAAGAACGCATTTTCATGCAATCGAAAATTGCTCAAGAACGGTTTTACAAGGCTCAGGAGGAGTTCGGCAAGAAATACAATCTTGAATTCGAATAACGTAAGGCCATGAAGAAAATGATTTTGTTGTGGGCGGCCCTTGTGGTCTCCATTGTTGCGCTGCATGCGCAAAGGGGAATGCTCGATAATGCTGTTGGCCTGCGCATGGGTCTCGGTTCGGGTGTGACGTTTCAACATTTTACAAGCAATCGAAATGCCTTCGAGGCAATAGCTTACCAACGCTTCGGTGCGGCCAATCTGACCATTCTGGCAGAGGCTCACGAGCAAATGTTTGATGTAAGAGGTTTGCGTTACTTCTATGGCGCCGGAGCACACGCATGGATTTTCAACAAAAACAGTGTTCTCCAAGATAATGTTTTGCGAGAAAACTCATACGCGTTGGGTGTCGATGCGATAGTCGGTATTGCCTACTATCTTCATTCATTCCCTTTGCAGTTCAGCGTCGATTGGAAACCGGGTATTAATTTGTACGGTAGCCACTATATTGAATGGGATAGCGGTGGGTTAAGTGTCCGATATCGATTCTGATAGCTGATGTATCTCATTTAGCACGCGCAGTTAAATCAAGTTAAGTTGCTCTTCACGCTCCCTTTCTTCGTTCACCTTTGTAACCCCCGAAAAAAAGTTGATGGCGGTCATTGCCAATTTTCTCTTTTGTGGGAAATTGGCAGCATCAAATGAACACGAAATACATCCGATTATTGGTTGTAGGCAGCACCATTGCGGTGGTGGGTTTAATTGCGATTCAGGTTTATTGGATTAGTAATGTGTTTACGCTTCGTGAACAGGAGTTTTCTGAGCACGTCAGTGTTGCTCTGAAGAATATCAGTAATGAGCTGGAGAAACGCGAATTGGTTCAAGGTGAAGCATCTTCCTCTCTCAGTTTAAGTGCTCCAAACAAGGAAAACCTGGTAATCAACTACGGAGGTGGCGATGTGAGTGTGGTGCCTCAATCTACTTTCGGAACTGATAGTGTTTCCGTCGATCCGCTGGCAGCAGCCGGTGTGAAGGATGCATCCATACTTTCTCAATCGGGAATTTTGGATGATATCATGGGTGGTGTGCTTGAGTTGGATATCTACACAAGTGTAATCGACCGAATCGACACACTGGTACTCGACACGCTGCTGCGACAGTCTTTTCGGTCGGAGGGCGTGAAGGCAGAGTACGACTACGGAGTATTCAATAAATTGCAGCAGCCGGAGATTATACCTGCATTCTCCAAACCGAGCGCAGATCGTATCCAGCGCGAAGGGTATCGCATTCAGCTCTTCCCCAACGACCCTATCGCCGATCCAAATTACCTATGTGTTTGGTTTCCGCGGGAGCGTCAATATGTAATCAGCACGATGGGCACCATGCTTACTACATCAGCTATTCTGATGGTTCTCATTATGCTGCTTTTTTCCTTTTCCATCAATACTATTTACCGCCAAAAAAAGTTGAGTGAAATAAAAACGGATTTCATCAACAACATGACTCACGAACTCAAAACTCCTATTGCGACCATTTCGCTTGCTTGTGAGGCATTGAGCGACCCCGATATGCGCACTGGAGAAAGGGCCATTACAAATTACGTAGGTATGATTCGCGACGAGAATAAACGCCTTGGTGTATTGGTTGAAAATGTGCTGCGAACTTCCATCTTCGAACAAGGTCAAATGACCCTGAAAATGCAGATGTTCGATATGCATCAAGTGGTTCTCCAAGTAATTGCCAACATCGAAATACAGGTTAAAGCTCGCAATGGTCAAATCGTCACAAGGTTTTATGCCAAAAATTCAATGGTTAGAGTCGATCAATTGCATATAACCAACGTGGTCTATAACCTCATCGACAATGCGATGAAATACAGCGAAGGAAGTCCTTGGGTTGAAATAGAAACCCGCGATGAAAGCGGTTTCATTGCGATATCGTTTACCGATCGAGGAATTGGAATCAGTAAGGAAAACCAGCGAAAAATATTCGACAAGTTATACCGTGTGCCAACAGGAAACATTCACAACGTAAAGGGATTCGGATTAGGGTTAAGTTATGTGAAAGGAGTCCTGGAAAAACATGGCGGCACGGTTGATGTTATCAGCGAACCGAAGAAGGGTAGCACCTTCACTATCCATATACCTATTGAACATGAAAAAGAAAACCAGAATCCTGTTGTGTGAAGATGACCCAAACTTGGGAATGCTTCTAAAAGACTATTTAATTGCGAAAGGTTTCGATACCGATTTGGCTGTTGATGGGAATGAGGGACTTAAGATGTTTCGCAGAAGTACCTACGATTTTTTAATACTCGATGTCATGATGCCTCAAAAAGATGGGTTTACCCTGGCATCTGAAATTCGACAAGACGATAAACACACGCCCATCTTATTTCTCACTGCGAAAAGCATGAAGGAGGATACACTGGAGGGCTTCAAGGCTGGTGGCGATGATTACATGACCAAACCTTTCAGCATGGAGGAGCTCTTGGCTAGAATACAGGCCATCCTTCGACGCACTGCGGCCTTGCCCGATGGAACTGAAGACGTTCAATTCGCGATTGGTGCTTACGCTTTTGACTATCAAAAGCAAAAGTTGACCTCTCCCGGATTTGAAGTAAAGCTTACGACCAAGGAAAACGAACTCATGTATCTGCTTTGTAAAAACAAAAACGGAATCATGGAACGGGGCTATGCCTTGAAAGCAATTTGGGGCGACGACAATTACTTTAACGGCCGTTCAATGGACGTTTACATTGCCAAGTTGCGCAAGCATCTGAAAAATGACCCGGCTGTTGAGATATTCAATATTCATGGTAAAGGGTTTAAATTATTGGCGCCTTGATAGTTAAGGTTTTGGCGATACGTCCGAGGGTTGAACTTTCCTCTGATAGGAGATAGATTCTCTAAAAAGTTTTTTCCTTGGACTTCTGCGCATTACTTTCGCGCCCGAATTTTATACCGATTACGATGTCTCAAAACGCAGGTAAAGTTGCCCAAATTATCGGTCCGGTAGTGGATATTTCCTTCCCGGCCGGCCAAAAACTCCCTAACATTCTCGATGCGCTTGTAATTAAGCGTCCCGGTGGTGACCTCATTCTCGAGTGCCAACAGCACATCGGAGAGGATACCGTTCGCGCTATTGCGATGGACGCTACCGAAGGATTGCAGCGCGGTCAAGAAGTATTTGCTACAGGTGCTAACATCACAATGCCGGTAGGCGACGCCATCAAAGGGCGCTTGTTCAACGTAGTAGGTAATTCTATTGATGGAATGCCTGAGGTGAGCAAAGCCGGTGGCTATTCAATTCACCGCCAACCTCCTCGCTACGAAGATCTTTCAACTTCTACTGAAGTTCTTTTGACCGGTATCAAGGTTATCGACTTGATCGAGCCTTATGCGAAAGGTGGTAAGATCGGATTGTTCGGTGGTGCCGGTGTTGGTAAGACGGTATTGATTCAGGAGCTGATCAACAACATCGCGAAAGCATACGACGGTTTGTCGGTTTTCGCAGGTGTGGGTGAGCGTACGCGTGAAGGTAATGACCTGTTGCGCGAAATGATTGAAGCCGGTATCATTAAGTACGGTGAAGAATTCATGCATGGCATGGAAAAGGGTGACTGGGACGTTAGCAAGGTAGATCCTAAGGAATTGGCGAAGTCTCAAGCCACTTTTGTATTTGGACAAATGAATGAGCCTCCAGGAGCACGTGCACGCGTGGCCTTGTCAGGTTTGACGGTAGCAGAATATTTCCGTGATGGCGATGAAAAGTCAGGCGGTCGCGATATCCTCTTCTTCATCGACAACATCTTCCGCTTTACTCAAGCAGGTTCTGAGGTATCGGCCCTTTTGGGACGTATGCCGTCAGCGGTAGGTTATCAGCCTACACTTGCTTCTGAGATGGGTCTGATGCAAGAACGCATCACATCAACGAAGCGTGGTTCTATTACTTCCGTTCAGGCCGTATATGTACCAGCCGATGACTTGACTGACCCGGCTCCTGCTACTACGTTCGCTCACTTGGATGCTACAACCGTATTGAGCCGTAAAATTGCGGAATTGGGTATCTATCCTTCGGTTGATCCACTCGATTCTACTTCACGCATTCTCACGCCTCAAATCGTGGGTGAAGAGCACTATCGCTGCGCGCAGCGTGTGAAATTGATTCTTCAGCGCTATAAGGAATTACAAGATATCATCGCCATCCTTGGTATGGACGAGTTGTCGGAGGAAGATAAGCTTTCTGTATTCCGCGCTCGTAAAGTGCAGCGATTCCTGTCGCAGCCTTTCCACGTGGCTGAGCAATTCACCGGTATTAAGGGTACACTTGTTCCGATTGAGGATACCATCAAAGGTTTCAATATGATTTTGGATGGTCATTGCGATGATATCCCTGAATCAGCATTTAACCTGAAGGGTACCATTGAAGAAGCTATCGAAGCCGGTAAGAAAATGTTGGCTGAAGCTGCTGCACGTTAATATCTGAAAGTAAAACACATGAAAGTTGAAATCATAACCCCTGCAGCTACGCTCTTTGAAGGAGATGGAAGTTTTGTTTTCCTCCCGGGAAGCGATGGTAGCCTTGGTGTTTTGAATAACCACGCGCCACTTATTTCTTCTTTAAAAAAGGGCATTGTCCGTGTTAAGGACAGCGCCGGAAAGGAACATCGTTTTGAAGTGAAGGGTGGAACTGTGGAAGTCTTCAATAACAAAGTGACTATTTTGGCCGAATAAGCCAATCTTGAAACATACTCCGAAAAGGGCTGAGAAATCAGCCCTTTTTTTATTGAATAGATGGCAGATAAAATTAAGTGCGAACTGTATCTTAATGCGCTCTTTTGGAGTATAACCATTCCTAAATGAAAACAGCATTGTGTCCGTTACCACCGAGACGCAACGTTTCAACGATTGAATTGTCTTAATATCCATACCTTTGTGTCCATTGCTGGACTATCTGAAAACCCTCGAATCATGAGATTTCTCGGGATTTTGCTCGTATTTGCTTGCTTATGCCTGCTCCCCTTTGGAGCCAGGGCACAGCTTCCTGCATCGGGCACTTCCTTTTGGCTGGGCTTTATGGCCAACGCCACCGACGGAGCTGACGACGAATTGCGAATTACTATTTCCGCTCAATTTGCGACCTCAGGCATTATTGAAATACCGGGTCAGGCATGGAGTCAACCTTTTTATGTGGATGCCCAATCGAGTGTTGAAGTAACCTTGCCTGATGCTTTGGCTGAAGTGGTTACCGATCAATTCATTGAGGCAAGAGCTATTCACATTGAATCGTCGCAGCCGGTAACGGTACAGGCGCTCAACTATGCTCAAAGCAGTGCGGATGCCACACGCGTGCTGCCTGAAATACTATTGGGCACGAAGTACATTGCGACGTCCTACCGAGGACTAGCCGACAATGGTTCAGAGTTGCTTATTGTCGCTACTCAGGATGGTACGGAAATGCAAATAGTTCCGGCCACAACAACAAGTGCAGGAAATGCTGCGGGTGTGCCATTCATGTTGCAACTCGACAGGGGCGAATGTTATCGAATGGAGGCATCTGGCACCAACGATTTGTCGGGCACCCAAATAATCGCTACGGCTGCAAGCGGCAAATGCAGACCCTTTGCGGTATTTGCCGGGGCAGGTTGCGCAAATGTCCCTGCCAATTGTTTCCTTGCTTGTGACCATTTGTATGAGCAGATGTATGATTTGGAAAAGTGGGGAACTGATTATGTCATAACGCCGTTTGGTTTTGATATAAGTCCTGATTATTCTTCCATTGCAGAACCGATGTATTCCTATCGAATCATAGCTGCATTGAATGGAACAGCGATTACAGTTGATAATGTGAACGCCTTGACATTGCAGGCGGGTGAGTATATCGAGTTCAATGGTGAGACTGATTCACATTGCATCAACTCAAATCAGCCGATCTCTGTTGTTCAGTATATGCAAGGAATTTCCTGCGGTGGAAATGGAGACCCGGCCATGGTAGTGCTCGATCCGCTCAATCACAATGTGTCCTATGCAAATCTGCATATTCCCGACTCTCCTGTATTGAATGCTCACTACGTGAATTTGATAGTTACTCCGGCTGCACTCGGTGCGTGCCGACTCGATGGTGTTCTAGTGCCTGTCGGGCAGTTTGCGCAAGCGGGTGCCTGCGGCGAATATTTAACCTGTACGTTGGACCTATCGGTGGGCGAACACGTGATAGAATGTCCTTCCGGATTTTCAGGAATCTTATATGGAATAGCCAATGCCGGGACTATTACTACAAGTTACTTATCGAGTATTGCGGTTGATATCACGGAGCCTCCCATCATTTGGGAACAAACTATTTGCTCTGCGAGCGATGTGGAGCTTCAAGTACCCGCCAATTACAGTTCGCCACAATGGTATTATGCCAATAATCCATCGATACTATTGTCGACTGCTTCGAACTATGCAATTGCAGCTCCTATAGATAATGCTGCTTACGAGTTGAGGGCGGTCGATGAACTTTCGGGCTGCGTGGACACATTTTATTTTAGTGTGGAATCACCCAATCCCATTCCGGTCAGTATTAGCCAAGACCAAGCTAGCGTATGTTCTTTTGAGTCTGTTACACTCTCAGCGGTTACCACACAACCAAATGCTGTGTTCAGTTATAGCTGGTCGCCTCTGGGTGATATCGTAAACGATGACCCGGCGCGGATTTCTGTAATGGCTGAAGAAAACGTTGACTACACAGTTACACTAACTACTCCTTCCGGATGCGCGCAAACATCGGCCACTACTACCGTTGTTATTACGCAGGGAGATGTTGCACGTTTTCAAGTGCTTGACGATTTCCATCAACTCTGTGCGGGCCAAAGCGCGGATCTTGAAATTGAAGTGGAGCGCGTTATTTGGCGCGACAATTTTGATCCGGCTATATCATGGGGCGATTGGGAGAGTATAACCGGTGGTGATGAAAGCAATGTGTGTGGCACCGTTACCGGAAACGGTCTCTATTTTAATGGCAACTTCCCTCGTGAGGCTATTACACAACCGCTCGACCTCAGCGGTGGAGGAACAGTATATTTCTCACTGAAAATTGCCAATGGCAGCGCACCATGCGACGATGCAGAGCCGGGAGACAATGTGGTGCTGGCTTATTCGGTGGCCGGAGGCACATGGACATCGATACAGACATTCTACGAATCGGCGTATCCTGATTTTGTTACATTGGAAGTGCCTCTTCCTCTTGCAGCGTGCAATCCGAACACACGTTTGAGATGGCGACAGAGCGGTTCTTATGCGGCCAATCAGGATAATTGGGTCTTGGAAAATACGTATGTAGGTCAGCTTGCTACCGCTAATTTCAACTGTGCGTGGACGCCTCAATCGAGCCTGTCCTCAGCGTTTGGCACTCAAGTGCAGGCGTCACCTGTTGTTACCACATTGTATGAAGTCACAACCATCGATGCTACAACCGGTTGTGATTATGTTGACTCGGTGTTGGTAGAGGTGGGGCAGCCATTTCAATTGGACACGCCCGATGATGTAATAATCTGTTATCCGCAAGACATACAGTTATTGGCAACACCTAGTATACAGGGAGTATATGATTTTAGTTGGACACCCAATAACGCCATGCAGGGGGCTTTTTCATTTAACCCTACGGTGAGTGTTCAACAAACGGAAACCTTTACGGTAGAGGCAACCTCCGAGTTTGGCTGCGTGGCCCAAGGCAGTGTTACGGTTACATTGGGCTCTTTGTTTTCACTTGTTCTCACTGCAACTGACGATTCGCTTTGCGCAGGAGAATCAACCGAATTGAATGCCGCACTTTCCGGATCAGCCGATGGTGTTGTGTTTCAGTGGAGCGGTGATGCGAGTGTGGTGGGTGCAACTACGGGAAATGTTTCGCTCATGCCGCAGCAGGATGTGGTGATTTCATGTTTGGCCGTTCAGGCGGCTTCGGGCTGTGAAGTAGAGCAGGATATATCGATTGATGTTACTCCTTCTTTTACCGTGAATGCAACGCCCGACCTCATTCAAACATGCGAAGCTACGGGCATTGCGGTCGGTGCTGTTGCTAACTTAAACGAAGCTCTGCAATGGGAGTGGACACCTCACGATTGGGTTATCGATTTTACGGCACAAAACACGGCATTGGCAACGGAAGATTCGGGTGTGCTAACGGTCACGGCGCGAAACGCATCGGGTTGTGAGGCATCGGCAACCATAACGCTGGAAGTATCACCGCTGTTGACCGATTTGGGCCCTGACGTAGGATTGTGTATCGATGAATCGCAAACACTCAGTGTTTCGTGGCCGGCTGATTACGAAATACTGTGGAGCACAGGCTCTACAGAGGCGTCTATTGACGTGAATACAACCGGAACGTTTTCGGTTTGGGTACAAGCGCCCGATGGATGTACATCGGAAGATGAAATTGTAGTGGAGGTATTCGATTATCCTGAGCTCGATTTGGGGCCCGATACGTCGGCTTGTGTTGGTGTAGAAGTAAG
>JBILIX010000214.1:0-4400 GCA_044368835.1 Flavobacteriales bacterium
CTTGCCAAACTTCAAACGCAGGTCTGCTTGCATCTTTTGGAACTCCAAGGGCAATACAACCTTTTCGGTTTTGAACAGTTTTGGAGCGTCGTCCTCTTTGGCGAGCTCTTCCACCTTGCGCACGCTGAGGTCTTTCTCGAGGATGAGCTTGTAAATCTTGAGCTGCTTGGCTTCCGGTTCACAGTTGATAAGCGCGCGGGCGTGGCCCATGGAAATGCGCTTCTCGATAATGCCGATTTGAATCTCGGGCGGAAGCTTGAGTAGACGAACGTAGTTGGTCACGGTAGTGCGGTCTTTACCTACACGTTCAGCGAGCTTTTCGGTGGTGAGATTGCACTCGTGCATCAAGCGCTTGTAGCTGATGGCAACTTCGATGGCATTGAGGTTTTCACGCTGGATGTTCTCCACCAACGCTAGCTCGAGCATGTTCTGGTCGTTGGCCGTGCGCACATACACAGGCACTTCTTCCAGTCCGGCCATTTGCGAGGCGCGGAAACGTCGCTCACCACTGATGATCTGGTATTTCTGAGCCGATACTTTACGAACGGTAATTGGCTGAATGAGTCCCAATTCCTTGATGCTCTGCGACAATTCGCGCAGGGCAGTGGGGTCAAACTCTTGACGTGGCTGAAAAGGGTTGGCCTCGATTTGTGATATGCGCAATACTGATATAGGCCCTGCTACATTACCCACTTCAGCAGCAGGTAGTATTTCAGGCAAATCTGCTACAACTGTATCAACCGCGGCATTTGCGGGTGCACCTTCCTTCATCGTCTTCGATGCATTCTCTAACAGGGCGCTCAATCCGCGACCCAAAGCGGGTTTCTTAGCCATTTTCGATATTGATAAATTTCTCTTCGTTGCTCATGTTGGTCATCGAGTTCTTTTGCAGAACCTCACGCGCCAAGTTCAAGTAGTTCACGGATCCTTTGCAGGCCGCATCATGCATCAGAATCGTCTGACCGAAGCTTGGAGCCTCGCCCAAGGTAGTATTGCGATGAATGATGGTGTCGAAAACCATTTCCTGGAAGTGCATTTTCACCTCTTCTACCACTTGGTTGCTGAGGCGCAGACGTGAGTCGTACATCGTGAGCAAAATTCCTTCGATGGTAAGGTCGGTATTGAGTTTTTGCTGAACGATTTTCAGGGTGTTCAACAACTTGCCCAAACCTTCCAATGCAAAGTATTCGCATTGAACCGGAATGATAACCGAGTCGCTGGCAGTAAGCGCGTTTACGGTTATTAAGCCAAGGGAAGGAGAACAGTCGACGATGATGAAGTCGTATTCATCGCGAAGCTTGTTGAGCGCGTTGCGCATCATGTATTCGCGGTTAGTGGCGTTGATGAGTTCAATTTCAGCACCCACCAGATCGATGTGAGCGGGAATGAGAAACAAGTTAGGGTTTTCTGTATTGAGTACCAGATCTTTCGGGTGAATATCGTTTACCAGGCATTCGTAGATGCCGGCTTTGATGCTCTTCGGATCGACACCTACACCGCTGGTGGCGTTGGCCTGCGGATCGGCATCCACCAAGAGGGTTTTGTATTCCAGCACACCCAAGGCTGCTGCCAGGTTAATAGCTGTGGTTGTTTTTCCTACGCCGCCTTTTTGGTTGGCGATGGTAATTATTTTACCCATGTTCGAACTGGTTGTGTAAGTGTTTATTTGATGTTTCACGGACGGTTTTTCATCCGTGGAACGGTACGAAAGTATAGTGGAACAAAGCGTTTCACGGTTTCACGAGCGGTAAAGTTGTACACACGGCAATTGTGAGTTGAGTGTTGATAAGTGAGCTGCTTGCACTGAAAATTAGGGGGTTGAATCCGCTCTAACAGGTGATGTCGATTGGGGTAGGGGGTGATTTGTGTTGAAAAAGGCTTGGCTGCTTGGATATACTTCAGAACGGGGGGCTGCTCGGACATTTTAGGAATCAGCCCAAGTCTTTTGCAAGGAAAGTTTCGGGAGTAAGAACAGTCAGCGTTGACTTTTTAAAGTCTTTGGTGTTGCGAGTGATAAAGGTCGTAATACCATTTTCCAATGCAACTGCATTTTGAATTGCGTCTTCGAAATCAGTGAATTCTGAGGCAATCGCAAGTTCTATACACTTATCGTCTACAGGCAATACGTCGACAAGAGTCTTGAATCGTGCTAAAATTTGCCTTGACCCATTGCCGGTGTATTGTTTTCTAAGGAGGTAATCAATGTTGGCAAAGGAAATTGCCGCTACATGAATTTTAATTCTTTGTCGGTCGGCGAGCGAAAATAGAAGTTGTGCCTGATAATGGAAAGGTTTCCGGCCGGATAGCAAATCTAAACATACGTCGGTGTCGACGAAAACCTTGGTCATTTTTACTTGCCGTATTTTTTAGAGATATGCTTTTTATACTCGACCTTGGAATCAGCTGCTTTCGGGAAGTCGATTACGTTTGAAATACTTTTAACCAGCGGTGTTATATCCTCTTCGCTTTCAGCAGAAGAGGTAATGTGGTTTAAATAGCCTTCAATGAGCCTCGAAAGACTGGTGTTTTTTTTCTTGGCAAAAACCTTCGCCTTGTCAATCACAACGCTGCTCAGTTTTAGGGTAAGTTTTGCGTCCATCTTGATTTATACGTACAAATGTAGTGATTGAGTACGTGCGTTTAGTAGGTGTGTATCATGAAAAATTATAAGGTCTCGAAATGCTAATTTTTCAATTGGCAGGAGTATGAACCTTATCGCAGCCCTGTTGTTAAATAGAATTAGTGATAACAGTTATTATTTCAACCAACCGCAAGGAAAGCACGTCCGCGAAAGTGGCGGCTACCGTGGCAGAACTCATTGAAAAGCAGGGTGAAGAAACGCGCGTATTGGATTTGTCCAAACTGCCGGCCGATTTTTTTTCGCCGACTATGTATGCGGATCGTTCACCCGAATTCCTGCAGCTCTTTCACGAGTATATCGAAGCGGCGCGCCA
This sequence comes from Flavobacteriales bacterium, assembly GCA_044368835.1. Classification (GTDB taxonomy): domain Bacteria; phylum Bacteroidota; class Bacteroidia; order Flavobacteriales_D; family Sanyastnellaceae; genus JAIBBG01. The sequence goes on from JBILIX010000214.1 coordinate 2,955, forward strand.
TCTCGTTTTTGTCATTCCCGAATACAATGGCTCATACCCTGGTGTATTGAAGTTGTTCATCGACGGCTCGCCGGTAAGGTCCTTTTGGAACAAGCACGCGAGCATGATAGGCCTTAGCGATGGACAAGCGGGCAACATGCGCGGACAAGATCACCTCACGGGAGTACTGCATTACCTCAAGATGCATGTGCATTACCACAAGCCTAAGTTATCGGGCATCTCCAAGGCCCTCGATGCGGATGGTAAGCTGATCAATGAGCAATACATCAAGCAGCTCGAAGAGCACGTGGCGTTGATTGTGGCCTAGCCTCGACTTCGCTCAGCTACCGAGCCTCGACTTCGCTCGGCTACCGAGCCTCGGATGCGGATGATTACATTCCGTTACCAACTCATTCGTGCATTCGTGTCTAGATAGATCCTACCAAATCACATGGTCTCGTAAGTAAAGCTGCGCATCGACTTTAAGAGAGACAGAACCTATAGCAACTTGAAGAGCGCGCTGCGATGATTGCAGGCTAGCTTTGGCTACGCTCGGCTACCGAAAGCACCAAAACCCAATTCGTGCATTCGTGTCTAGATAGATCCTACCAAATCACATGGGCTCGTAAGTAAAACTACGCACCACCACCTCATGCTCCAGCTGATTGTTCGGTCCAAGGGAATTGAAGGGAAGCGTCCAAAGGTTCATGCGAGCATTCGTGGTTGAACCCGGTGCCGGAATTACAATCGGCATGGAGGTCTGTGAGCCATCAATCTTTACGCGAGGCGGATGATTCAAATCGAAATCCCACGTCGCAATGGGTGTCCCTTCTGCCTTGTCGCCTTTATAGCTAGCCCAGGTGATGAGTGTATCGGTCCAAGTGAACGTGTGGGTAGTAACGCCTCTCAAATCCTCTTCTGCTATTTCACGCTCGCGTGTGCGCTCAGCGAAAAAGCCGCCAAACGAAACGGGTTGCACAGAAAAGGTAGTAGGGGCTGTGCTCGTTGAGTCGCCCCACTTGGCAAATTCGATATCAACTTCGCTGTTACCGTCGGTGTAAAACGTGTTGTTATCCCATGTGAACAGTCCGAATACTACGTTGTCGGAGAAGCTCATCGGATCGGCTTGGATGGTCCAAGTGTATGTGCCATAGCCAAGATTATCGCGGCCCACTACTTCCGACGAATACCATACTTCGTTGTGCTTGGCAATGGTGAGGTGCAACCAACCGTTTTCATCGACCCTCACGTCGTCATACAAGCGTGAGAACATATTGGGACCCGGTCCCATGGGTTCCAATCCCCACTTCACGTCCCATGTGCGTCCGGCAAAGGTTACCACATCGCCCACACGTCCTAACACATCTTCGGGGTTCGACTGCTTGCAGCCCATGCCGAGCAGCACCAGGAAAATCAAACTATAATAGTGCGTTTTCATCAAGGTTGATAATTGATTACGGCAACTTG
>JBILIX010000216.1:0-4390 GCA_044368835.1 Flavobacteriales bacterium
GAGTTCTTCGTATTCCTGTTCTGCAGCAAACAGGAAGATCATTCCGACGTTGGCACCGGCTGAGAAATTTTCGCCTTCGTTGTAGATTACTAATCCACGGTAATCGCGTTCAGCAAGGTCGATGGCTTTGTTCAGTCCTTGGAGCACTTCGCCGCCAATGGTGTTCATTTTGGTGTTCCATCCGCAACACAAAATACCATCGCCTAAATGACGAACGGTGCACGCGCCGTTGGTCCAAACGATGGATGATGCAGGCAGTTTGGACGGCGCGCTGATATGCGCAGCGCCGGGAAGGGGTTCATATTTTTTGGTAGCCGGATTGTAGCACTCTTCGACTCCTTCATTCATGCGATAAAACGAGTTGAATCCGTTCGCAAGCATCTCATCAATCCACGGAGCAACGGTGTGACCGAGTTTACGTGCGTCTTCGGTTCCTTTTGCAATGCCTATGGTATCCCATACTTCAAACGGGCCGAGCTGCCAGCCAAAACCTGCGCGCATGGCAGCATCCACGCTGTGCAGCACAGAACTGATTTCCGGAATGCGATTGCTCACGTAGGCAAACAATCCGGCAAATGCTTTCTTATAAAACTCGCCTGCTTTGTCGCTGCCGTTGTAGAGCATGGGCATGCGCTGCGTCAAACTATCAATCGTTTTTGTTGCTTCCAGTGTAGCGAACTTGCTTTTCTTCTGCTCTCCGTATGCGAGGGTCTGCAGATTGAGGGAGAGAATAACTGATTCGCCTTTTTCGGTTTTAATCTTCTTGTAAAAGCCCTGTTTGGTTTTATCGCCCAGCCACTTTTGATCAACCATGTGTTGGATGAAAGACGGTATCGCGAATACGCTGCGCGCCTCGTCGTTTGCGCAGTTGTCGTGCACACCATGCGCTACATGCACCAGCGTGTCGAGTCCAACCACGTCGCAGGTGCGGAACGTGGCGCTTTTGGGGCGGCCCAGCACAGGTCCAGTGAGCTTGTCGACATCTTCCACTGAAAGCCCGAGTTCGCCAATGAGATGAAACAACGCCTGGATACTGTATACCCCGATGCGGTTGGCAATGAAAGCAGGGGTGTCGTTGCAGTTTACCACCACTTTGCCCAAGTGCTTTTCACCATATTGCGTGAAGAAATCTACCACTTCGGGTAGCGTGTGTTGCGAAGGAATAATTTCCAGCAGCTGCAAATAGCGTGGTGGATTGAAGAAGTGTGTTCCGCAAAAGTGTTTCTTGAAATCGTCGCTTCTTCCTTCGGTGAGCGCTGCTATGGGAATGCCTGAGGTGTTGGTGGTAATTAGGCTTCCCGGTTTACGATGCGCCTCCACCTTTTCAAATACGTGCTGCTTGATGTCGATGCGCTCAGTAACTGCTTCGATTATCCAATCGCATTCTTTCAGCAGCGATAAATCATCTTCGAGATTGCCAATTTGAATGCGCTCAGCAAACGACTTGCGATAAATAGGCGAGGGGTTGCTTGAAACGGCTGTTTGAAGTGCTTCTTGCGCAATTCGATTCCGAACTACTTTGTCGCTCAGTGTTAACCCTTGAAGCGTTTCTTTCGGAGTGAGTGCATTCGGAACAATGTCGAGCAAAACTGCCTGGACACCTATGTTGGCGAAATGACAAGCGATACGCGATCCCATGACACCGCTCCCAATTACTGCCGCTTTTTTGATGATTCTATTCATTCGAAATATGACGTGGTAATGTGATTTCACAGCCCTCGGATGAGCCAAGACATTTGGCAGGCAAGAAACATCATTTGAGGTGAAGCGTGAAATAAATGAGTGTTATTTTTATCAATAATCAGACTGACTTGTATCAGTAGATCAGTCTTGCCTCCGATAGGTCGAATAGGTGGATCTCTCCTTCAGAGGTTTGAAGTTCGATGCGCCCATCGGCACGCACCTGAACGACTTTCGCTTGTAGGATGCCTTGCTCAGTTTCGTATGGATAGCAAGCGTCTCTTCCGAAAAGACATGAATGGTAATCGAGCGCAAGGGACGATTCGTGCTGAAGGCAAAGGCGTTTGTATTGAAGAGATAGATTCCTCTGCAATTGGTGAAGCACGGTTTCCACATCTATGGTGCTAGTTGAACACAAAGCCAAGGAGGTGGCATGCTCGACATCAAGAGGTTGTTGGTGCACGTTGATGCCAATACCTAAAATAGCGGCGTGCCAGTTTCCGCCTATCCATTGGTTTTCGATGAGAATTCCGGCGGCTTTTTTACCACCTATGAGGAGATCGTTCGGCCATTTGATTTCGACCGGCAAGGAGGTGAAGCCTGCTAGGGTATTGTGCACGGCCAGAGCAACGGCTTTGCTAAGGATAAAGGGCTGCTGTGCACAATTGGCCGGCGGATAGACAATGAAACTTACTAGCAGGTTTTCACCGGGCCGGCTTTGCCAACTGTTGGATCGACTGCCTTTTCCGGACGTCTGGAAACGAGCACAAATACACGTGCCCTCCAATGGTTTGCCCTCCTTCAGCAAGCGCATGGCTTCTGAATTGGTCGAGTCGATTTCGTCGAACCAAATGGGTTGGAGCAGCTCAAAATTCATCGGGGGCTAAATTCGGTATTCGATGGGTTGGTAAAAAAATGAAATAAAATGACCTCTGTCGCTTGATGGAACGACGCCTCATATACTTTTGCCCACCAAGTGGCAGTAAAAAGAACAACAAAACCAAAAGTAGCGAAAGCCGGTGCTGAGCAATTGGTCGACGCGATTGTATACGGCATGGAAGAGGTGAAGGCGAATGACATCGTCGTCATGGATCTTCGTAAGGTATCGAATGCACTTTCTGACTACTTTGTTGTTTGTCATGGTAGCAGCAGCACCCAAGTGAAGGCCATTGCCGATTCTGTCGAAAAAGAAACGTTTCGGATTTTGAACGATGAGCCTGCGCACAGTGAGGGTGAACGCAATGCTACTTGGATTCTCATGGACTACGTCAACGTGATCGTACACATTTTCAGTAAGGATGCGCGCGACTTTTATGCGTTGGAAGATTTATGGGCCGACGCTTCGGTGAAGCGAATAGGAAATTAATTGTAATAGAATGTCTGAAGACAAAAAAGAACAACGTAAACCACAGCCCCTTCCGGGTGGTGGCGATAAACGCGGTGGAAATTTCTATTGGATTTACGCCATATTGGCGATGATTCTGATAGGTATGATGGTTTTCAATAGCGGCAGCGACGGCCGTCAGATCGACTACCGTCAGTTCAAGCAATACGCGGAAAGCGGATTTATTGAAAAGGTTGAATACAACCAGGTGGTAGGTAAGATTTACCTCGACTCGTTGGGTAAGTCAATGCTCGGAAATGAAATCGGTAACCAACCTGCTATGAAGGGTTTTTCCCGTTCAAGTGAGTTTTGGTTCAACATCCCACCAAGCGAAAATGCCATCGATGAGATTGAACGTTTGGGCAATGAGCGTGGTATCACCATTCAATACAAGCCGATCAACGAATTCGGACAGAACCTGTTGTTTTGGATAATAGGTTTCGGAATTATCATAGCCGTTTGGGTCGTTATCATGCGTCGCATGGGTGGCGGCGGTGGCGGCGGTGGACAAATCTTCAGCATAGGTAAGTCGAAGGCTACCTTGTTTGAAAAGGGTAAGGGCACTTCTGTAACGTTCAATGACGTTGCCGGTTTGGAAGGTGCCAAGCAAGAGGTTCAAGAAATCGTTGACTTTCTTAAGAACCCCAAGAAGTACACTGAGCTGGGAGCGAAGATTCCGAAAGGTGCATTGCTGGTAGGCCCTCCGGGAACCGGAAAAACCTTGCTTGCAAAGGCTGTGGCCGGGGAGGCCCAAGTGCCTTTCTTCTCGCTGAGCGGTTCCGATTTCGTAGAGATGTTTGTGGGTGTTGGTGCAAGCCGCGTTCGTGACCTCTTCCGCCAGGCAAAGGAAAAGGCGCCCTCTATCATATTTATCGATGAAATCGACGCGATTGGTCGTGCACGCAGTAAGAGCATCAATTTCGGAAGCAACGACGAGCGTGAGAACACATTGAATCAGCTTTTGACGGAAATGGATGGTTTCGCAACCAACAGCGGAATTATCATTTTGGCGGCAACCAATCGTGCTGATATCCTCGATAAGGCCTTGTTGCGTGCCGGACGTTTCGATCGTCAGATTTACGTTGACATGCCAGATCTCAATGAGCGCGTCCAAATCTTTAACGTGCACTTGAAGAACGTGAAGTTCGATAGTTCTATTGATGTTGAATTTTTGGCTCGTCAAACCCCCGGATTCAGCGGCGCTGACATCGCCAACATCTGCAATGAGTCTGCTTTGATTGCGGCGCGCAAAGGAAAGCATGTGGTGGATAAGCAAGACTTCCTGGATGCGGTTGACCGTATTATCGGAGGTCTGGAGAAGAAAAA
>JBILIX010000215.1:0-4390 GCA_044368835.1 Flavobacteriales bacterium
TAGGAAAACGCCTTGGGAATAAGCTAGGAATTGGACTTTTGCTCATTCCAGGTTGAATAGCTGCCGGGCTGTACACGCCTATTTTCCGGCACTTCACGTAAAGGTTCCACCGGTCGCAAACCTCGTCTGCAATCTTCCGGTAACTGCTGATAGATTTTTGTTCCCTCTGTCTTCCAGGCTATCATTTCATCCGTGACCTGTTTGACCACCTTTGCCGGGTTACCCACCACTACACTTCGCGAGGGCACTACCGTATCGGCAGCAACAAAAGCCAATGCACCTACAATCGATTCATCTCCCACATGGACCCTGTCCATGACCACTGCATTCATTCCAACCAGACAATTTCGCCCAATGGTAGCTCCATGAATGATGGCTCCATGGCCAATATGAGCTCCCTCATGCAACGTCACTGTTACACCCGGAAACATGTGTATGGTGCAATTCTCTTGCACGTTACACCCATCTTCGATTACTATTTGCCCCCAATCGCCGCGAATGGCAGCACCGGGGCCGATATATACATTTCTTCCTATTATAACATTGCCGGTAACGGTGGCGTTGGGGTGAACAAATGCAGATTCGTGGACAACCGGAATGAAGCCGTCAAATTCAAAGATATTCGCCATACAATCTTGTGTTAAACACGTTCCAAAATTACCGCATACCCTTGCCCTACTCCGATGCACATGGAGCAAAGTGCATAACGTTTCCCGGTTAATTGTAACTGCAATGATGCAGTGATTAACAAGCGAGCGCCGCTCATGCCAAGCGGGTGGCCAAGCGCGATGGCGCCTCCATTCGGATTAAGGCGTTCATCGTTATCTGCTATACCCAATTGGCGCGTGCAAGCGAGAACTTGCGCAGCGAAGGCTTCATTTAATTCTATAACGTCCATCTGATCCATGGTAAGTCCTGAGCGCTTAAGAGCCAACCGTGAAGCCTCAACCGGACCGATTCCCATAACTCTTGGCTCTGTACCCGTAACTGCAGAAGCTACGATGCGTGCTCTTGGAGCCAAGTTATGCCTATTCAGACCATCTTCCGAGGCAATGAGCATTGCAGCTGCTCCATCATTTAGTCCGGAAGCATTTCCTGCCGTGACCGTGCCACCGCTTCTAAAAGCGGGCTTTAATTTGGTCAATGCCTCCATCGTTGTGCTCGGTTTAATGAATTCATCGCTGGCGAATACGATGGGGTCTCCCTTTTTCTGTGGAATCGCAATCGGTGCTATTTCCATTGCAAGCCGCTCAGACGCCCTAGCCGCCTTTTGCTGCGACCACATTGCAAATCGATCCTGGTCTTCACGTGTAATGGAATAAAGTTCTGCCAAATTTTCGGCAGTTTCGCCCATAGCGTCTACCCCATACATTTCCTTCATTTTTGGATGGATGAAACGCCACCCGAAACTACTATCAAACATTTGGGCATCCCGGCCAAAGGCGGTTGATGTTTTGGAAATTACCCACGGAGCACGGGTCATTTGCTCAACGCCACCGGCAATAAAAAAGTCACCCTCTCCCGCGTGAGCAGCACGAGCCGCATTCACCGCCGCCGCCATACCCGATGCACAGAGACGATTGACTGTTTCTCCGGGAACCTCTTTTGGCAATCCGGCAAGCAGCAAAGCCATTCGCGCAACGTTGCGATTGTCCTCACCGGCCTGATTGGCGCATCCCATGATAACATCCGAGAACAAAGTAGGATCGAGAGAAGCATTTCGAGATGCCAATTGCTGCATTACATGCGCTGCCAAATCGTCGGCACGAACAGATGACAAGCTTCCTCCGAAACCGGCAATCGGTGTGCGAACACCATCAACAATAAAAGCATTCATTCCAAAAAATTTTGCGCAAAGATGGCAGGCAAACGTCAATTCCTGACCTCGTGTTCCATATTTTGAAATTCCACCTCAACACGGAGGCCTGAATTATTCTCACTGTGAAGTTTTCCCTTGAGCTGCCTTGCAAACAGGCCGATGAGCTTGAAGCCAAATGTTTTTCCCTTCGCCATTTCCAACCCTTCAGGCAATCCAGGGCCATTGTCAGCTACAACTAAGCGTATAGAAGAAGCAGACTCACGTTTGAAAGCAATGCGCAGTTTAGGGAAGCCGACATCTTCAAAGGCATGCAAGAATGCATTACTCACCAATTCATTGATAAGCAGGGCGAGGGGAACCGCAATTTTATTTTCCACATAAATCTCATCCACATCCAACTCAACAACATCCTTTCTACCCGAAAGCATCAACTGCTGGAGAGACTGAACCAACGCCGCTATGTACTCTCTCAGGTTAATTCTATTAAACACTTCTGATCGATAGAGCTTGTCGTATATCAATGCCATTGCACTGACACGGTTTCTGATTTCATTGAAGTACTTCTTGACGAGCTCATCCTTCTCATGGGTGCTATTAATCTCAAGCAACGCTACTATCAGGGTAAGGTTGTTTTTGACGCTGTGATGAATTTCTCCCAAGAGCAATTCTTTCTCGTGAAGCGAATTGCTGAGCATCAGTTCATGCTCCTTGATGGGGGTAATATCCACCCCATATCCAAGCATGAAAGAGAAGTCGCCCGTAGCGTTCAAAATCGGCACAAATCTCCTGGAAACATACTTCAACGTACTATCCGACTTTTTACTGACATCTTCGAAATCAACCGTCATTTTAGTTTGTTGCGCCTTTAGAAACATCACCCTGCGTTCTTGAGCAGTTCGTGTATCAAGGTTTCGAAATGTACAATAGTCAAAATCGTCACGCCCAAGCAGAAAATCGCGTACCTCTTGATCACGCACTGCTGTCGGATTGAGGTACATATACTTGTGTTCATGATTGAAAATAGCAATGTCTACAGGGATATTATTGAGGATAACTTCATAAAACTGCTTTTGATCGACAGCTCGGTTATTTATGTGAACCAACCGGGTATTTTCCTTTAAGATCCCGGAAATAGAAGTGATTTCCGCCTGGTTATCAAACATAACATGAGCCTCTAATTCGAAGTAGCGTGGTTCATGTTTATGCTTCAAATTTTCCAAGCGAACTACCCTCATCGAAGGATTGGCCTCGCGCAACGCATGTGAAATCAATTGAGGCGATTCAAATTTGCGAAACATGGCTAGTGCACTTCGCTCCGAACGATTCAACCCTAAAAGCTGAAACAGATTATCGGAAAAGTCTATTCTACCCGTTCCTGTATACCAGGTAAAGCTTCCCAGATGTGCAATTGATTCTGCCCGTTGAAGGTTATCGACCAGTTGCTTGAGGTGTTCGCGATCTGAATCAATCTGATTCTCTCTTTCCTTGAGCAGTTCTTGCAACCGCGCATTCGACTCAACGAGCTGGTAAATTTTTCTACGAAGAATCAGCTTTATTCGAAGATAGTTGTGGTCAAAAACACGATACGCCCGATTGACCGCATGCATTAGTGACGTCGGGATAGAATCGTCTGAGTGGTCAGTCAATTGCCTCCTCAACAACCAGTGCTTTTCATCTTCGCCGCTTGCCATTCCTTTACCCTTATTCCTTTGTATCTAAAAGAAGATTATTCAAGTGTGATTTGAACTCAAAAGAGTTCCATGGTTTGGAAAAATATCGATCCGGCGAAATGGGTGCATTCGCTACCTTCTCAATATCTCGCTGATGCTGGCCCGTGAGCAAAACGGTAGCGCAAGACGGATACAGTTTCCGGACACGCTCAATGATCTCCACACCGGTGCAATCATCCAAAAAATAATCGGTTACAAGCACCTTAACGTTTCGCTTTTGCTCGATTAGTGCAGCAAGCAACTCATCCACTTCACTACCCGAAGTAGCAAGTTCCAAATCACATTGAGCGCCAATTGCGTCGGTAATTTGATAGCGTAAAAGCTCCAATATGGTTAAATCGTCGTCGACTACAATGACTACATTTTTTTGCATGTACGTGGCAATCAGAAATTTGAAACAGAGTTACGAACGTAGTTGTTCATAGAAAAATAAATAATGCGATAAATCATGTGTTCTCTAGCTGCGTTTAATGTTCAACACTTTTGAAACCTCTTGAATTACCTCGCGAAGGTTGGCACTTCGTGCGGCCTCTTCCTTGTCGATATTAAATGCTTCAAGCACTCCCATTAATTGATTCAACCCTTGCTGTTGGCGCATTAACAGGTTTTTCAATTGTCGTAGTTCTGTTGCGTCATTTGCATAGAACCGCATAATTTCTTCGTTGGGCACGCGCGATGCATCAGCAATGAAATATCTATTCATACATTCAAATTCAACACGGAGCTTCAGGCTTCCGGCAACCAATTCATGACTCACCGACAGCATTGCAAGAAAATCATGGTAAGGGAGCGTCAACAGTTCGCCAAATGCGTCTTTTGCTGCTTTGTTGGAGAAACAGAT
>JBILIX010000217.1:0-4337 GCA_044368835.1 Flavobacteriales bacterium
GAAGAGGTTGCCGAAGGTATTCAAGGCTTCCTCATCTATCGCCACATCATACTATTTAAAAGACATACAGCGACTGAAATTCTTGTTATTCGAATCCTTCACGCACAAATGGATTTGAAAAGTAAAGAGCTTGAGTAAGCCGGCCCATAACATATGCCTAGCGCCAGCCAGGCAATTGGTGGTTCTAGCACCATCGCTCGGGTTACGCTTCGCTAAACCCACGCCATGGTGTGCTATGCCGGGACTTAGAAAAGCATCTGACCGAAATAGCCCATTAGCCAAGTTCACCTAAGATTCCGAAAGATTACTCCTTCACAAATCGAATCGTTGAAGTGCCCTCTTCGGTAGCAATGCGCAAAAAGTAAATCCCACTCTCCATGTGAATAGTATCCAGAGTCTTGTTATCTAACACATCGACCTGAACCTGTTTGCCTTCAACTGAAAATATACTGCAATTCGCAGCTGTCAGAGACTGAGGAAATCCTTGAACCGCCAATTTATCGGTTGTCGGGTTAGGATAAATCGAAACCTGTTCAGCTATCAAATCGTTCACTGCATTGGCTTGGATTCTTCCGTTGATGTCGTATTGCATGAAGAACTGCCAGATTTTTTCTGAAGCACTAAAATCGTTGTTAGTTACACCAATGGTAAAGATTGAACCCGGCCAGGTGTGCCCGCCATCTATTACTTGATAATGCTCCACATCAACGCCGTTGTCTCCTCCCGAGTACTTGGAATGAACTGCGGTGCAGCCATCCAATCCATTCACATTGGGGACATCGGTGATCTCAGGTGTCGCTGAACAATTATTGAAATCGACCCAATAAGCTATGACGTTCGGGATTGCCTCCATAAGTGCATTTCCATAATAAGGAACCGTTTGATCAGCCGTGCCGTGAATTTCTAAAACGGGCATGGGATGTTGTGCGTTGCAGTTTAGCGATTGATTCACATTCATCGTTCCTGTCACCGAGGCAATTGCTGCAATGCGGTCACTCAGGGAGCAAGCAAGCGTATAGCTCATAAATCCACCATTCGACATGCCCGTGCTATACACACGATCCAAATTGACGGAATAAGCCTCCGCTATAGAGTCTATCAATGTGCCGGTGAAACCAATATCGTCCACTGTTCCACCCCACCCTGAATTCCAATAGGTCTCGCCTGTAGCATCAAGCGTTCCCAGAGGGTGCACCAGTAAAAATCCTGCAGTATCAGCTATTGCACGAAAATCACCGTAAAACATTTGTTCAAACGCATTGCTTGTGTATCCATGAAAATTCAGCACCAACGGTGCAGGCGTTCCGGGTGTGTAGCTTGCAGGAACGTAAAGTATGTAAGAACGCGTCAAACCGTCGTGCTGCAGTGTTCCATTAATGGTTTGCTGTCCGAACGATGCAAACGGCAAGAGGAAGAAAAAAACGAAATATCTCATGCCGAAATGTACGGGGAATTCGATTGCTCGCAGTTCAACCCGCAAGGATATGTTTACCGAACTTCATGGGAAGTCAATGTCAAGGAATGCAATTGAAGAGACATTCATCAGCAAATACCACGACCACTCTATCTTCCTTTGCCCCATGATAACTCGGATAAACGTCTATTGATGGATACAGCATGTGCGAGCATGAGATATCATTTGCTAGTCGTATCATCGAAGTAAAACCAAAAGAACACGATTATGATTGAACCAACACCGAGGTATATGTTCTTCACCGGCAATGGTTACGATTCAGGCTACAGTGCTTGCTGATGCGGCAAAGGCCTGGGAATGCTATACGCTACCGGAACATATCACAAAGTGGAACTTTGCCTCAGATGATTGGCACTGCCCTTCTGCTTACAACGAATTGAAAGTAGGTGGAACCTATCGCGTGCGCATGGAAGCGAAAGACGGAAGTTTTGGTTTCGATTTGGAAGCGACCTATGATAGCATAGAGCTCGGAAGCAGCTTCACCTATACCATGGCCGATGGAAGACCGGTTAAGCTTGTGATGCACGAAAAAGGAAACTCAACCGAGGTAACAATCACGTTTGAGGCTGAAAACGAAAACCCGGTGGACTTGCAACGCGAGGGTTGGCAAGCCATACTCAACAACTATAAGAAATACGCCGAGAGCATCTAATGCAGCGCTCCAATCCGTCATCTGTAATCCGTCATCTGTAATCTTTAATCTATTCAATCGTTCCCGCCGAATCCGCCGTCAACCTCCCCAGCTCCTCTAGCTCGTGCTTGGTAAGGTCGCGCCACTTGCCGTTGGGTGTATCGAGTTTGATGTTCATGATGCGGATGCGCTGCAGGCGGGTCACTTCGAATCCGAGATACTCGCACATGCGGCGAATCTGTCGGTTGAGCCCCTGTGTGAGGATGATGCGAAAGGAACATCGGCCGATTTTTTCCACCACACACGGACGGGTGACCGTGTCGAGAATGGGAATACCTGAAGACATGCGCTTCACAAAGTCGTCGTTGATCGGTTTATGGACCGACACGATGTACTCCTTTTCGTGGTGATTGCGAGCGCGTAAAATTTTGTTGACGATATCGCCGTCGCTGGTGAGCAGTATGAGACCCTCGCTGGCCTTGTCGAGTCGACCTACAGGAAAAATACGCTTAGGGTGTTTGACGAAATCGACGATGTTGTTTTTCTCGCCGCGCACGTTGGTGGTGCATACAATACCCACGGGTTTGTTGAGGGCGATGTAGACGTGCTCTTCGCCGGTGGGCTTGATGGGCTTGCCATCGACACGCACGTCATCGCCTTCCTTCACCTTCGTTCCCATCTCGGGCACCTTGCCGTTGATAGTCACGCGGCGCTCCTCGATGAGGATATCGGCTGCACGCCGAGAGCAAAAGCCGACTTCAGAGAGGTATTTATTGATGCGTGTTTCCAACGGGGGCGAAGGTAGTTTTTTTTTTAGGATTATAGGATTGTAGGATCGTAGGATTGTAGGGGGCGCCAAACACTCATTGTGATTCTGATTGTGTTTCTCTTTCTAGCCTTCGTTGAAAGTTGAAGGTTGAAAGTTGCAAGAGTCCCTCGCCGCTCCCTACAATCCTACGATCTTACAATCCTAGTCATCCTCCTCTGTCCCACCGTTGGCCTTGTTCACAGCAGCCCCACTAATTTCCGTATGCCGAATTTGTCCCCCGAGGTAAGCCGCGCGCGACACCACCAACAAGCAGAACAGGGACAGCACCAATACAATGCGTGAAAGTAGATTCGCTTGAGCCGACTTCACCTTTGTGAAATAAAGCGCCACAATCGACACAGTACCTAGCACAAGCATCGACACAAACGCCCAAAAACCCGCATCTTCGTGCAGCTCGATAGCGCTTTCCAACACGCCGGGTATGTTCTCCACGGCCTCTTCCGCCGCTTCGCCCGTCAACTTGGCAATGGTCGCGCCGATAGCGGAGATGATAAATACATTGAATGCTGCAATCGACGTTTGATCGCTTTTGTGCCAAAGTCCGTGCGCCAACACGAGCATTCCGAAAAACGCCCCGAAAAGCGGCAAGTGAACAATAAGCAAGTGGATGTGGGCTTGGTCCATGGGTGTGAGTTTTTGTGCGGCTAAGAAAAGTGCTTTTGAGGCATGTGCGGTCTGAGGGAAGTCAGCATTGCTGGATTGTATATAGGAGTCACCACCCCCTCATTCTGTTTCTGCTTCTGTTTCTCATTGTAAGAAAATCAAGAAACAGAAACAGAAGCAGAATCACAATGAGTGTCTTGCGCCCCCCTATAATCCTACAATCCTATATTCCTACAATCCTATTTACCGCAACTCCTCCATCGCACGTTCCAGAATCTCATCCTTGGTGAGATCGTTCCAGTCAAACGATGCCAAAATATCGGGTGGAACGCCTTGCTCGGCATAGTTCTGACCATCCAAATCCAATAGGCGCGACACGCTGAAGCGATAGGTCCAGCCAATAGGCAACTGTCCGCCATTGGGCAAACCGCCGCCGCCGCCGGTAGTGTCACCTACAAGTGTCACGTTATCAAGTGCCTTGGTAGTGAGGGAGAAAAACGTTGTGGCGCTATACGAACCGCGATCGACCAATACCATAACGGGCTTTGTGTAACGAATACCATCATAGGTATTGTAATAGAAACCGACTGGCTCCGAAAAATCTTCATGCCCGGGGCCATTGCGGGTTTCATTGTACCCCGTCAATACGCGCTCATCCACGAAGCGCTCCATGATAATCGGAATGTTGAGCATGTTGCCTCCGCCGTTGGCACGAAGATCCAGAATCAGCCCTTTGGTATTGGCATAGCGCTGTAGCACGAAATCCATGTCTTCATTGCTCACGGGCGACATAAAACTGG
>JBILIX010000387.1:0-4332 GCA_044368835.1 Flavobacteriales bacterium
CCATGAGAACCATCTACACCTGTGTTTTTTTATTGATTGCAGTTTCAGCGATTGCACAAACACCCCAGAGTATGAGTTACCAGGCAGTGGTAAGAAATGCTTCTAATGCATTGGTACAAGAGGGAGCTGTAGGGGTGAGAATTAGCATACTGCAAGGCACACCTGCGGGTACCATTGTGTATCAGGAAAATCACACTGCTACAACTAACCTCAATGGACTGCTAACTCTTGAAGTAGGAATGGGAACTGCTGTTGTAGGATCTTTCCCTTCTATATCTTGGGAGAATGGTCCTTATTACATTCAATCTGAAGTTGACCCATCTGGTGGAACAAACTATACCATAACAACTACAAGTCAATTGTTGGCTGTACCTTATGCTTTACACGCTAAGACATCTTCTGATGCAGCCAGAATCAAAACCCTAATCTATACCGGATTTTAACCCTTTACACATGAAAACATTTCAGCTTTTAACCCTTGTATTTTTCAGTTTAGTTATCAGTTCCTATTCCTGTGCACAAAACCTGCAGTTCAACTCTGCGGTGTTTTATGAGTATGGAGGGGGACAAGCCACAGGCGATCAATATCATAACATTGTAATAACAGATGTTTTGACTGTTGGAGCCAACCAAGTCCTAAAAATCACTTCGATTGGTGGATCTGTTGGGTTACCTGATAATTTTTCGCCTTACGTTGAGGTTACAATTAATGAAAAGGCAATCACTTACTCTGTTGGGGGGGGGAGGGCTCCAATTGAGCTTTATCTCCCCGCTGGCACTTATAATATAGGGGTTACAGATAGCCCACAGGGATACATAGTTAGTGGTGGCGCTGCTTACTTTACTGGTGAAGTCAAAGGTTTCATATCTGGAATACTCTATGACATAGTCCCCTGAGTCAGATCATTATCCAAACAGCAATCTGAGGCATCATCCATAAAGCATCCCCCCACCACAAGCTTCCCGGTGGAACCCCCCACTAATAAATCTGAACCTTTTAATGGGTGCGGGAGGAAACACTTTATTAAACTCTTCAACCCCTGAAGAGCGTGGAAGGTGTATGTCTAAACTCTTCATAACCTTGAAAACAGATTGCATTATGAACACAAAAACACACTTGGAGGAAATCAACATCTCCTATTCACCCACAGGAAAAGCCTTGTATGGTAAGGGTATCAGACATTCCAAAGATGCCTTTGATTATTTGAAGACTTTCTACTCAACAAACACCTTGCATTGCCGGTTAGAGTTCCGCATCTGCGGGATTAATCATTCCCGAAAGTTCGGGACTGGTTCGTCCCGCAAGTGCGCGAGTTGAGTGGTGAACCGCAAGACTTAGGTGTTGCGGTTTTTCTTTTTATTGCGAAAGCGCAATGCCCCCTACTTCAACGTATGCAGCACCCAACCCGCGATATGCTTCTGGCGGCTGTTGATGAGTTGCATGTAGTGTACCTCTTTCATGTCGCCCATGGTTTGCAATACCTGCGCGGCGAGCGCCGGAAAAAGTGTAAGCCCCAATAAATTCATGAGCACCTGCGCCATGGTTGTGGGCTTGAATTTACCGGCTTTTACTTCTTGTTTCAACTGACGCGCCATTACCGACACGTGCAACATGTTGCGCATTTGCTTGGTGTAATTGATTACGGCAGAATGGCCGTTGCGGATGACAGTAATCGAATAAAGAGGCAAGTGCGGGCTTTCAAGAATCATCTCGCTGTAGCAAACTACCAAAAGTTCCACTTTCGTTTCGAAGTTGGTACTGCCATCGTTCACAACCTTCTCTACCTTGGCAATAAACGCATTGAACGCCTCTTCTAAAATGATGTCAAAAAGCTTTTGCTTGCTCTTGAAATAATAGGGAATGAGTGCTGGGTTGGCGTCGGCCAATGCGGCAATCTCTTGCGTGCGAGCCCCTTCAAGTCCTTGTTTCAGGAATATAATGCGCGCTGCTTGCTTAATGCGTGCCTGCGTGTTGTTGAGGTTTTCTGCAATGTTTTTTTTCATGGGTAAGCAGAGCGTAGGGTTGTTAAAGGGAGCATGTTTTCCCTTTCCGAAGTTCATTGTTTTGAAGATGTATTCAATCTTAAAAGGCATGATTTCGGACAGCCTCTTTCACTAAGCCATGAATGGATGCGTTGGTGGTTTAACTCACAGGAATTAGTACCTATGCCAGACGCTCTGCTATTGACGGCACAGGGACGCGGTGATTGTGCTACCTCGCTTATCGAATGATGTGGAGGTAACTCGCAATCGTGCCGTAATACTCAATGTGCAACACGTAGTAATAGACCCCCTCCGGCAAGTCGCCACCATCCCAGTTGTTTTGATAGTTTTCCCATTCACCCACTAGATTGCCCCAACGGTTGTATACATATAAATGATTGGAAGGATAGTATTGAAGTTGATCGAAAACGAGCACGGGGTTGGCCCCATCCCCATTCGGCGTGAAAACATTGGGGGCATTCAAGGATGCCGTGGTTATTTCGAAATCACGGCACAGCGTATCGGGGCAACCTGCATCACTGATTACTTGGAGGCAAATAGAATGGAAGCCCAAATCTTGAATTGGATAACTCGTTATATTCCCGTACTGCGTGATGTTGTTGTCCAGTATCCAAATCCATTCTTGAAGGTTGCCTACGCTCACAGAACTCTGATCAACGAAGAAGGTGGGCACGTTTTGAAAGCCCGGATTCGGGGCAATATCAAAAGCTGCCAAGGGTGAAGGAAGCACCTCTACCTGAAGATTCAACGTGTCGGAAGGACAGTTGTTCCAGTTGGTGTTTACCTGGTATTGGATAGTGACCGTTGTGGCGTCGTTGTTGGTTGCAAGTATTGGTATGGTATTGCCGGTTCCTGAGGAACCATTTCCTGACCACGTTAGAGAGTAATCAGGGGCGCACGATTGAAAGGAGATTTCTTTCAGGATGTCGCTGCAAACTTGCACCGGAGAAGGATCGCTGATGCTGGGAGCGGCTTTTATATTCAGGGTTTCTTGCGCTAATCCGGTGACAACATTTCCACAGGCATCGGTGACAGTGGGAACGGGAACGTTTAATGAAAATGGCTCAGGGCAAAACTCAGGACAGCCCGGCCACTGCATGTACAAATTGGTTATTGTTCCGGATAAATCGCAGGGTGACGATTGTGCAACAATGGAATCGGCGGCCATCCAAGGGTGTGAAATGGTATAGGGAGGTACTCCGTATTTGGTTCTGACCTTTCCTTCGAATGTGCATTGACTGGAGCAAATTGGCGTGCCTGAAACCGTAAACTCCAAGCCATATGTTTCAACTGTTCGTCCTTCGACGTAGGCCGTGAAAGGCCACAGTGTGTTGGTTGGGTTGTAAAAGATATAGGAGTAGTTGCAATCGCCTTCCGGAGTATATCGCCCCAGGTGCATGCGGAGGTAGATCGATTGTTCGTTGCAGGAGGGAGCAAAGCAGCACAGCAGGGGATTGCTAAAATCGAACAGCTCCAAATAGGCTGTTCCGGCTTGCAACCCGTTGGGAGGATCCACCTCAAATGTTTCGCTACTATCGCAGCTTGTGCTGAAGAACATAGAGCCGTCCATCATAATAGCGCCCGCCAATGGTTCGGCCCAATAGCTCGCCGTAACAAAGCAGCCTGTAACTGTAACCTGGGCCGGAATGGTTAGTTGCAGGCTATCCGCATTGTATTCGGGTATAAAGCAAGAGAGCATTACGTTATCTCCGAATGCAGCGACAGGGCCAACGACGAGCGGATCAATTGTAACCGGATAAGTTCGTTCAGCATGCTGAAGCCAACTGTTGGGCACGTGGAGCGAAAGTAGCATCTGGTTGCCATCGATGGTCCATGTATATCCAGCCGTGGTGCGCAATGAGGTGCGCCCCCAATTTTCATCGTCATCGAAACAAATCGCAGGCATTACCGATGCAATATGCTTTTTCTCTTTATCAAAGAAGTGAATTGGACCCATCCAGTGGTTGTTGTCCCAACGGCCTTCTCCGGGAAGGGTTTCGACTGTAATATCTGAAGTGAACTCAATGCGTTCAGTGAAGGTGGTATACAAACCGTTGGCAGAAGGGGTTTCTGATAGTATGTAGCTGTACTTAACAGCGTTCTCATACGCGTTTATTTCCTTGATAACGCTCGTTAATTGCGAGGGGGCAAGAAATGTATTCGCCGTAGGTTGTGTGCAGTTGAAGTGCAGTGGAACATCGTTTAATCTGCACTCTAGTCCAAAGCGCATTTCGAGTTGTTGATTGTAATCCAATAGGAACGACGCGTTGTTCTCGATGCGCACAGGATGCGGTTGTTGCAAAGCCTGCCAACCACCATCACCATCAA